>JBDSDI010000227.1:0-5118 GCA_039920645.1 Bdellovibrionota bacterium
AGTTCTCCAAATAATCCGTATCCGGAAGCTCGTTCCAGGAAAGAAGATCGCAGCCGTAGGGAATTTTTTTGCCCTCGGTCGCGATATAAGTGCGTAAGTCGTCAGGCGAAGTGACGAGCACATCGGCCGCGAGCGAGAAGTAGACTTTCAGGAATACATGGAAATGAGTTTTCTGAAAAGCGCCGGAGTCGAGCCACTCGGCACATTTCTCCGCAGCCTCGGAACCGAATTCGAGAATCTCGAAATCTTCGCTCGGAACGTAGAACTCGGCATTGGCTTCGGGAAGTTCCTCGAGACCCTGGCAACCGGGCCACGACCAGATCTCGTCGCTGATCTTCACGGAGTTGCGTTGTGGACACTGGATGAGCGCGACACCGTAACGGGCTTTGAATTCCGAATCGCTCATGGCTTCAGCGCTTGTAGCTCCGTTTGGGCTCGGTGACGAACGCTTTCTTGCACCTGAGGGCTGGTGCCGATGAGCCTCAACTGAGCGCTGTATTCGCGCTCGGAGCGCGTGCGCTTGGAGAGCTTGCGGCAAACTTCGAAAAACTGCCCGAGCGACGCTTCTCTCGAAAAATTCTTTCCGCGTTGGAGTTCGGCAAAAATCAAATCGGATCGGCCTTTGACCTGCTGAAGATGGCCTAGACCCCACTCCATCCACAGTTCCCAAAACGAGGCGTCCATCGCCACGTCGTCCTGAGTCTCAAGATAGCGCAGAGAAATACGCGTCTTCTCCGTCGCAGTCTTCATGTCGCGGTAAGGACCTTCGGGCGACGCCGGACGTTGATGAAGAAGAACTTCTACACTCACGAGTAGGATCTCCGGTGCGTCCGGAACTACCTTTTGCGCGTATTCGAGGTCTTTTATCGGAGCGCGCGCATCGAAGGCTCCCTGCTGAATCGCCACGACGTAGAAGCGCTTAAACCTGATCTGCTCATCCGTCGCGAGCGATCTGAACCACGGCATCCGCAGGATCGCCTCTGTCCATCGTCGCAGATAGACGAAACTCTTGTTGGCGTTGGCCAATTCGATCCACGGATCGATCTCATGCAACTCTTCTTGAGGCACGTTGTTGGGTGACAATGAGCGATCGAAACTCGAAAGTGCCTGAGCCATGTCTGCCTTCAAGAGCCAGTAGCTTGCCTTCAGGCGCTGCGCCCACACGGGAGCGTCGCCCAAATTCGTTCCCCCGAAAGCGTCCTGGAAGTAGATTTCCATCTTTTTCGTATCTTTGCGGAAGTCGGCGATCTGAAGCCCGCGTTTTGCACGACGAAGCGACGCAGGTGCGAGTTTTTTCCAGGGACCGTCGACGATATGCTCCGCCTCACTCGCCGTCACAAGATTACTCAGACGCTCGAATCCCTTATCGAAGACGTCAAGGTCGGCAGGACGTTTGTCCCTATCTAATCCGATCAGACCCTGAAGCAACGAACGCTCTTTCTCGCGTTCACCTCTTTTTCCGGCTCCCTCCGAGGCGTAGTAAATCGCCTCGGCATTCTTAGGATCGAAACTTAGCGCGAGACGGAAATTGTCTTCTCCGAGATCGCCCGTACCTTGCATGAGCCACATGCGACCGACGACCGTCTGGACTTCGCTTCGCTTGAGAGCTTCAGGAGATAGGGCCTTGTAGATCCCTTCCATAAGTTCCCAACGACGTGGAATGCAGTTCTCGCGAATCACTTTGCTTTGGACCTGATCCTCCAAGAGGACGCGTAGCAAAAGCGGTCCATTTTTCTTAAGATCGAAAGCCCGAAGAAAATCCTTACGATCAAGTTCGGCACAGGAATAGCGGGGATCAGCATGCGCAACCGCTGCGAAGCCGAGCGCCAGCACGAGGCCGCGCGTTTGCCAGGAACGTGAAGTCGCCCTAGAAAAGAGGGGATGTCTGCGGGCCTGCCTTCGAAAGAACTTCTCTTGCTGAGACACGACTTCATTAAAGGCGTGCGGGAGTTCTTTGTAAACTCGCGTGACTTTATCGAAGTCGAAACGCCCCTCCTCGTCCGCAACCCGGGTCTCGAGCCCCATCTCGAATATTTCAAGACCGAATTCCGCCCGAGTATGAGCGACAGCATCTCCGAGACCTTCTATCTACCGACTTCACCCGAGTACCATCTCAAAAAAGCGCTCGCCTCGGGTCTCCCGCGCATTTTCGAAATCACGCGTTCTTTCCGCAACGGAGAACTGAGCCGGCGTCATCAGCCCGAGTTCACGATGCTCGAGTGGTACCGCCATCCGGGTTCGTACCGCGACATCGCTCGCGACGTCGAAGATCTTTGCCTCTACCTCTCCTCAAAGTGTTCATCGGAGCCCGACGCGTGGAAGAACCCACGGCATTTTCGCGTTTGCGAAGCCTTCGAAGAATTCTGCGGTCTCTCGCTGGATCTCATCCTGAGAAACGGCGAGCAGGAGAGCCTCGGACGCCGGGCACGCGAAGCCGGACTCAAAGACATGCCAGAGAATGCGTCTTTCGATGATGCCTTCAACTGGATCGTGATCAGCGAACTCGAAACCCGCTTTAAAGAGATGGGGCTCGTTTTCCTTTGGGACTACCCTGTCGAAATGGCCGCGCTATCCCGTCGACGCCGTGACCGCCCGCATCTGGCCGAACGCTTCGAATTTTATTTCCGAGGAGTCGAACTCGGAAATGCTTTTGGCGAGCTGACCGATCCCGCCGAGCAACGGCGGCGCTGCGTGGCCGATCAGGCCTATCGCCAGCGCGTTTACGGAGAGGCTCCTCCCCTTGATGAAGATTTTCTCCATGCTCTCGGGAACTTAAGCGAAGCCGGCGGGATTGCGGTCGGACTCGATCGCCTCCTTCAGTGTCTCATCGGAGCCTCGGAGCTTTCGGAGGTTCTCGGCTTCCCTTTTCGCCAAAAAAGCGACAGCTAGCGCGCTGCACTAAGTGCCCCAATTCACAGTTTGGGGTCTAGAAAATACAAAAACTTAAGTTAGCATCAAAGGTTGAGACGACCCTTTTCAGCACGGGACGTCCTTCATTGGGGGATGAAATGACTCTTACGAAATTCGATATTGTGGAACGAGTGGCGCAAACATGCGGTTACTCGAAGCTCGAAGCCGCAGACCTCGTCGAAACCGTCTTCGAGTCGATTAAGTCCTCGCTGAGCGTCGGTGAAGACGTGAAGATCTCCGGATTCGGAAACTTCGTTCTTCGCGACAAGCGCTCCCGTATGGGCCGCAATCCTCAGACGGGCGACGCGATGGAAATTTCTGCTCGCCGCGTGATGACCTTCAAAGTCTCGCAAGTTCTCAAAGAAGCCATCAATTCGGGCAAAGTTCCCGAAGGCGGCATGGCGTCATTCGACCGTTAAGATTTCTCCATTCCCTCTCGCACGTTTGCGTCGTCGCATGAGTCCTCCTAGATCTGAGTCTCGGAGGACTTTTTCGTGAACGCACACACTTTCAAATCCGCATTCTTCGCAATGGCCACACTCGCGGCTTTGCTGAGCCCTTTGGCTTCGGCCGAAACCTACCAGCAACAAGAAGCGGCACTCCGCGCACGCGTCGACCTCGAGGTCGAGCGTTTCGTTCCCGAACTCGTCAAAGCAAAAGCCATCGAAGAGCTCTATTCGCTCGTCTTCGAAAAACACGTCGGCGAATACTTCTCCAAGAACAACGGCCTCGTGCGTAAGATCATCATCAAAGATCTGCGTGTCGGAGATCCGTTGAGCGAAGACACCGCGACCTTGGCGACCGCGCTTCACGAGCACACGCTCAATTATCCCCGCGACTACGACGCTTCCGATCTCATCGCATCGCGCCTTCCCGAAGAAGCGAGCGCCTACGCAGAACTCGGCAACCTCGCCCGTGCCCTCAAGAAAGAAAGTCCTTCGCTCAGAATCCGCTATCAGAACAACGTTGTGACCGACACCCCCAACAGCAACCAGAGTCGCCTCGAGCTGCTCCGCAATCTCGATGCCGTTCTGACCGCCCGTTCTGATATTCTTTCGGCGCTCCAACGGACCCGCAGCTTCGAGATCTTCGATACCGTCGATCAATACGGCAACAACGGATTCTTCAAGAACTCCGATGGCCGCTCTACCGCGAGCCTCGTCGTGGGCCGTTCCGGCTACTGGGGCGACGGTCTCTATGTGAATGCGATTTCCCTGGAAACGATCCTGGACCTCGGCCTCATCAAAGGTTTCGACGTGAAGCCTGCCTACTTCACACAATCCGGAGATTTCGAAACCGGTCTGATGTCCTTACAGAACGTGCTCAGCGACAACAACGGAGAACTTGCGAAGTACTTGCGCGCCAAAGGCGTCACCGGTTTCGTAATCGATCCCGAATACGCTCTTAACGAAGAGCTTTATTCTTCGGGAGTGCTTACGGTCGGAACCAAGACCGAAGAGATCCGTCAGGTCATCGAACTTATGTTTCCCTAAAGAGACCGAAAAGTTTTAGTTTCTCGTAAAAGCGGGAGCGCTTCAGTTGAAGTCGCTCCCGCGCTTCGTTTCCGGAACTCTTCTCCAGCGTTTTCCGGATCATCCATTCTTCTAAGCGAAGTACATTTGCATCCAGGCCCTCAGACCAATCGACCGCGAAGCCAGCAGCGGCACCCGATCGCTCGGAAGAATCAGTAGTCTCCTGAGGCTTCTCCCAGGCCGTAAGCTGCTCCTTCACCTCCGCTAATCCCAAGGTCGGATAAGGCACGCGCGCGGTCAGCGTCCGCACGAGTCCTTTGAGTTCGCGCACGTTGCCGGGCCAATCGTAAGATGCCAAGAACGCGAGAGCTTCGGTGTCGAAACGTTTCGTGGAGCGCGGATCGAAATCTTTCAGGAATATTTCTGTGAGCTCAAGAACATCGTCCGCGCGCAGACGCAGGGGTGGTACCCGCAGGATTACTGCGGCGATACGATGGAAAAGATCCTCGCGAAACTCGCCCTTCTCGACTTTCTCAGCGAGCGATACGTTCGCGGCGCAAAGGAGTCGTCCCTCGAAGGGAGTTTCCCGTATTGCGCCTAGACGGCGAAAACGCCGCGTCTCGAGGACGCGCAAAAGTTTCGTCTGAAGTTCGGGCTTGAGCGACTGGATCTCGTCGAGAAAAAGAGCGCCCCGGCCCGCGGTTTCGAAAAGTCCCGCCTTCGAAGCGTGGGCCCC
>JBDSDI010000228.1:0-4317 GCA_039920645.1 Bdellovibrionota bacterium
ACGCTCTGCGCGTGCACCCAAGGGAAAGCTCTCAAATCGGCCGCGTTCCAGACAACGAGCCAAAGCGCGAGATACAGGACCGGCGGAACTTTCGCGAAAATGCCCCGCTCCGTCTTCAGCGCGATCCATGGCCACATCCATCCGAAGAAAAATGCAAGGGCACCGATGATCGCGAAAACCGCGAGAAGAATCAGCGCCGCAGCGATCCAGGGCATTCCCGCAAATTCACGCAGCGTATACGCGATCCAGTAGAAGCCGTAGAGGTTCACGGAAAAACTGTAGTGCGCGAAGATCCAACCCGCAGTCTTGCGATCTTCAAGACGCGCATGCGACAGCAGGAGCCAGACCATACCCGCGCCTGCGATCCAGGTGAGCGGCCAGATACCAAAGGGAGGAAAGCCCAAGGCCGTGAGCAAACCGAGAAGATGTGCGAAGAGAAGAACGTTCACTGATGACACCTGAGGCGAACGGTCGAGGCCATTTCTCCGACAACGTCGTCGAGGGATCTCGACGTAGAATCAATCAGAATGGCGTCAGGGGCTTGCTTCAGGGGAGCGATCGGACGATTGGAATCCTGGTCGTCACGCATGCGTGTTTCGCGGATCACTTGTTCGAGAGCGATATCGGCGCCGGCGAGCGTCAACTCGTCCCAACGGCGACGCGCGCGACTTTCTACCGAAGCGGTCAGGAAAAACTTCACGTCGGCATCCGGAAAAATCACGGTTCCGATGTCGCGTCCTTCCATCACAATGCCTCCAGTATCTCCGTACTTGCGTTGGAGGGCAAGCAGCGCTTCGCGCACTTCGGGGAGCTTGGAAACGTTGGATGCGGCCATGCCGAGTTCGGGCGCACGAATTTTATCGGTGACGTCGGCGCCGTTGCAAAAGACCGCGAGACGGGGAATATCGCCTTCGTGGCGGATCTCGAGTTTGCCAAATTGAATTTCAAGACCGAGAGCAAGCGCCGCGAGAGTCTTGCCATCAGCGAGCGAGACGTCTTGGTCGAGCGCCGTTAGGGCTAGGACACGATAGAGAGCGCCGGTATCGATAAGCAAAAAACCCAAACGATAAGCCAGAAGACGCGCGGCCGTGCTTTTGCCCGCTCCTGCGGGTCCGTCGATGGCCACAATGGGAAGACGTGCCGGAGTGGCGCGGGATCCCTCTTCTACGAGTTTTAACGTCATGTTTGATGGGCTCGAAAGCCGAGTTTGGAATTACAACCTTTTGCCGGAAGGGTCCATCAAAAGATAGGGCTTTGTCACGGCGAAGACCCGCTCTGCGCCAATGTTTTTCAAACACTGATGGTGGCCCAAAGGACATTGCTTGGGACCGTGGATGCTGCACGGACGACAAGCCAAATCGGCATGCTGAAGGACCTTGGAATGGCTTCTCCAGGGCGTAAACCCGAATTCGGGAACGGTCGGCCCGAAGAGCGCGACCACGGGCAGCGCAATGTCACTGGCAACATGCACCGAAGCCGAGTCGCCGCTCACGAGCACGGCGCATGAATCCAGAAGATCGACCCACTGGCTCATCGACGTTTTACCGACGTGATCTTGAATCATCAGGCTCGGTACGGCAGTCCTAATTTCTTCCGCTATCGAACGCGCCGAAGGATCTCCGATGAGGAGGACTTCAATCCCCTCGCCGGCCCATTTGCGACAGAGATCGATGGCGTGTTCGACCGGCCAGCGTTTCGTGGGCCACGGACTTCCCAGTGCGATGGCGGCCCGGTCGGTGTGGCGCTCGGGACGGCTCGCGGTGTCGGCAGCGAGCAACGACGGTTTGTCGAGACCTCTCCACGCGAGAATCTCCGCCGAAGGATAGGCGGCGCGAAGCAGGTCAAGATTCTTTTCGATTTCGTGCTCGCCCTGCTCCCAACCCCGGCGCACCAAACGGGTGTAGAAAAAACTCGCGGCGCCGCTGGAAAAACCCACGCGATCATTCGCTCCCGAGAGCACGGCAACGAGCCCACTGCGAAAACTTCGCTGCAGGCAAAAAACTTTTTCAGGGATACCGCCCTCAGCGACGAGCGCTCGGGTCCAGCGACGCAGTCCCCAGAAACTTTTTTCCGAGGATTTCTTAGCGAGCGTAATGATACGCGTCCGTGCGGCGAGATGTTTAAGGCCACGCTCGAGCGCGACTTCGAAAAGTTGCTTTTGGATTCCGTTCTGTGTGACGATCACGAGCGGCGCATCCGTGATGCGCCCGAGCTCGAAGAGAAACGGAAGGCTCAAGACGCAATCGCCGACGAAAGACGTCTGAATAATCCAAAGCGGTGCGGTCATGTCTCAATCTTAGTATGCGCGAGCTCCGGCCGCAAACGCGGATTTTATCGGCTGAAGGCTGCGGCATCGTCCAAAATATCGGGGCCCCACATCACCGTGTCTCCGCTTGCAATGAAACGTGCAACGAAAGAAGCCATGTCCGACGCTCCTTCATTGAGCCAATACATCACGCAGTCTGAATCCGTTGTGTGGTGGGGATGCTGTGCATCCTCGTGATCGTTCTTCATGGGCACACCATTGTTCACGAGACCTACGGCGTGACCGAATTCATGGACGATCGTACTTTGTTCGACGTATTTCGCCACAACTCCCGAGGGATCCGTCGCCGCATGCCTTACGACGTCTTTGAAAATCGCGATTACGGACGATCCAGAAATGCTCACGCCTAAGACTGAAGTTTGCGCCTGTCCGTTTTCCGCATAGTTCCCGTCGAGAAAATAGAGACTGACGAGGACCCTTCCCGAAGCGGAGGGGGACGACGAGCCCTTGTGCAACGCGAGGATATCGTTCGTGGACCATAAGGCCCTCGCCTGGTCAGGAATCTGCGTCATGGACGCGAGATCCTTGGGAACGCTCACAAGGGGAACCCGACTGCGGTACTGAAGCAGGGCTTTAATGTTGTCGAGGGTGATGTCCCAGTAATTCAAGCCGCCGGCGGTACTACCCGTGAAGGGTTCGGCGCCCGGCTCGTAAAAAACCTCGATCGCCACGGAAGTCGCCGTCTGAAAAAAAGGCTTCGCGAGTCCTTGCGATGACGAGGCCCCTCCTCCGCACTGCGATAAAAAAACCACTACGCCGATGAGCTTAAGAAATTTCATGCCTTCTTCTTCCTCAGGAAAATCTCGCGAGCTTTCGTCAGACGGCGGCCCATACTCCACGCCGAGCCCTGGGCGATCTTCAGGCCGGCAGTGCCGTCGAGGATCCCAAGCTTAAAGAGATAATTCTCCAGAAATTTAACGGCGACCTTGCTGCGTACGTAAAGTTCGGACGGAGGCCGATCGCGTTTCTCAAATTGCCAGCGCGTCGCTAAACCTTCGGCCAGCAGGCCGGAGTAAAGTTCGTTGGTCGCTTTCTGTTCGACTTCGTCGCGGAAAGGTTCGTGATAGATCTCTCCGGCCGCCGTAAGCGCGATAGAAAAATCCCCTTCGGCTCGCACGTCGAGATCTTCATGAACGTCGCTACCGTGCGGACCGGATCTCCACACGGCTTTTTCCGAGCGCACCATGCGACGCTTAAAATCGGGGTACCATCCGCCGTGACGGATCTTCGTGCCGAGAAAAAAGGACTGTCGTGCGACCTGATAGAGCGGCGGCACATCGACGCCAGGACTGCGGGGAAGTTTCCGACACCACTCCGCGAAGTCCTCGGAAATCCATTCGTCGGCATCAAGCCACAGCGTCCAGGCTTCGCGCGTCCATGAAAGACTCTCGTTGCGGGCGGCGGTGAAGCCCGGCCAGGCACGCGACACTAGCGTCAGCGCATTCTCGTCCTCGCCCCAACTCTGCCAGAGCGCACGGGCACGGTCGAGAGTGCCATCGGTGGACAGTGAGTCCACGATGAGGACGTGCGCAAAACATCGAACGCTCTCCAAACAGCGTTCGATGCGGCTCGCCTCGTTGAGCGTAAGGATCACGACGGACGCGGGAATTTTCTGAGCCTGCGCATCCATCGAAAGACTATTCCTTAGGAGCTTCCGTCGCTTCGGGAGCGACCGGATCCGGCACTTCGATCGGGGTGAGGAGATGAGGAAGTGCGAGAGCGATGGGTTGACCGGGCGTGTGCTCGATAAGCTCCCCCGTGACCGAACCGACCTTGATCTTGGCGTTGAATTTCAAGAGGAGATTGCGGTCGTCATCCGTAACCCAGACGACGACATCGCCCTTGGGTTCAAGCTGTCCCTCGAGACGAGGTGCGACCTTGTAGCGCTTCGACTTGAAAATTCCCGCGGGTACCCGGATCGTTTCCCGTTCTTCCAACTTCAACTCCGCAAACCAATTCTTGCCTTTGTCGTGGATGGGATATTTGTAAGC
>JBDSDI010000229.1:0-9144 GCA_039920645.1 Bdellovibrionota bacterium
TGGTGGACCTCTCCAGAAAACAGGCCTCAAGAGCAATTACTGCGAAGTCCAAATGAACTTGGATCACTCGCAAAAGATTCCAAGGGCCAATTGCTCGTGGGTCAGGCGGTGATTTCCGCGCATCTCAAGCAGCTCGAAGAGAAAGACGTTCGCAAGATTCAGCGGAAAACTCCTAAAGAAAACTTCGCGAAAGTCCGTGATTACGTCCTCGTCGACGGCAAAGGCGCGGCTCCGTCCTGTAGCTAAACTTTCAGCCGTTATTGCGCGGCCACGCGCTGAGCGATCTCGAGGCCGCTTTTCAAGTAGGCCTCGAGCGTATTCTCGGTATGAATGAGCAGGTCGACGAGCTTCGTGTCGTCGTCTTTACCGTAAGGCAGCAGCACCCAGTCGGCCACCGACATATTCCACGCGGCGGGCGCACGACCAACACCCATGCGGATGCGCACGCTGTCGCCGTTGCCCAGTTTTTCACGCAGACTCTTTAAGCCGTTGTGACCCGCATCGCCGCCGCCTTTTTTGATACGGATCTCTGCAAAGTGAATATCGACCTCGTCGTGCAGCACAATCATCTCCTTGTCGCGCAGGTGCCCGTGCAACTGGAAAAGTTTCTGCAAGCTTTCACCCGAGAGGTTCATAAAGGTCTGCGGTTTGATAAAGAGGATCTTCTTGCCGGCGAAGCTCGCTTCGCAGATTTCAGCTTGAATCTTGGAGCCGAGTCCGGAGCCGGAAAAAGAAAGCCCCAGACCCTTTACGATAAGGTCTAGGGCCATGAATCCAACGTTGTGACGCGTAAACTTGTAGCGTGCCCCGGGGTTTCCGAGGCCTACGACAATTGCGTCGACGTTCAAGCGTTATGCCTTACTTCTTCGCGGGAGCTTTAGGAGCAGCGGCAGCGGGAGCTTTACCGGCGGCAGCGGCAGGAGCCTTGCCCGCAGCGCCAGCAGCAGCAGCGGGAGCGCCTGCGGCAGGAGCGCCGGCAACAGCGACTGCAGCGGCAGCAGGATCAACGACAGCGGCTTTCTCTTCGCGGATCTCGGAGATCGTTACGAGCGAGTAATCGTTCTCGTAGATGAACTCGAGATTGGGGAAGAGCTTTTCGACTTCCGACAAGTGGATCGAATCGTTGAGGTTGAGGTTCGTGATATCGACGTCGATCGAAGAGGGGATCTGGTCGGGAGCGCAACGGATCTCGAGTTCGCGCAGAGTCGCGTTGAGAATACCGCCTTCGGCTTGGCCGAGGGACTTACCGACGAAGTGAACGGGAACAACAACGCGCATTTTCTTGGTGAGGTCGATGGCGTGGAAGTCGACGTGCACGAAGCGCGTCTTGAAGGGGTGAGCGTCGATCGACTTGAAGAGAACTTTCATTCCCTTGAGTTGAGCGGGAGCGCCGTCAACAGCGTCGAGGGTGACGAGAGTTGTCTTGCCCGCAGCTTTGTGAGCAGCGATGATCTCGTTAGGGATCAGCGAGATGTTGAGGGGAGTTTTGAGTTGGGGGCCGTAAACGACGCCGGGGACCATGTCCTTCAGGCGAAGCTGGATCGAAGCGCCTTTGCCGGTTTGTTCGCGTCCGTAGACTTTGAGAGTGATTGCGTTTTGTTGAGCCATTTTAGAATCCTTCCGTCCGATGCTCTCTTCGTTAAACGATCCGTAAAGTCCTGAGTCTTTTTTCAGAACAGGGCGCTGACAGAGTCATTTCTCTGAATACGCCGGATCGTTTCTGCCACGAGGGGAGCCACCGATAATACGGTCAAGTTCTTAAGTTCTTTGAAGTCTTCCTGCAAGGGAATTGTGTCCGTGATCAGGATTTCGTCGAGCTCGGCGGCCTTGAGTCTTTGGATCGCGGGACCCGAAAAAACACCGTGGCTGGCGAAGGCAACGACTCCGGCCGCACCTTCTTGGCGCAGCAAGCGAACGGCCTCGCAGAGGGTTCCGGCGGTATCGATGATGTCGTCGACGATGATCGCCGTGCGGCCGCGTATTTCTCCAATTAAATTCATGGCTTTTGCTTCGTTAGGACCCGAACGACGCTTGTCGACGATGGCCAGTGGCGCATCGAGGAACTTCGCGAAAACGCGAGCGCGCTCCACGCCGCCGGCATCGGGGCTGACGATCGTGACGTCTTTGCCTTTGTAGCGGGCGACTAGATCGGTCGAAGCGACGGCCGAAGGGAAAAGGTGGTCGAGGGGATAGTCGAAGAATCCTTGGATTTGGCCGGCGTGGAGATCGTATGCGATCACGCGTTGGTAGCCGGCGGTGGTGATGAGATCGGCGACCAGCTTCGCGGTGATGGGCGTGCGGGGCGCAACTTTGCGATCTTGGCGAGCGTAACCGTAGTACGGAATCACGGCGCAGAGACTGCGGGTCGAAGCGCGGCTCAGAGCATCGCCCATGATGAAAAGTTCCATCAGATTTTGGGCGCTCGGGCTGCACGTGCTCTGTACGACATAAGCATCGAGTCCGCGAACGTTCTCGTGAATCTCGCACTGAATCTCGCCGTCAGAAAAAGTGTTGAGCTTGCGGGCTCCGAGCTTCTCTCCCAGGTGCGCTGCGATCTTTTCCGCCAGGGGCGGATTCGAAGACCCGGAGAAAATTTTGAAGGGTCTGGCGGGAGCGAGAGCGACTTCAGACGACATGCCTAAGGTTTAAGGAAGTTTCCTAAAAATGGCAAAGCAAAGTTAATTCCTTGAAGGGAGCGCAGGGTCACGGATTCCAAGGATACTGACGGTCGAGTTCCTGCCAGTGTTCTTCGAGGACGTGGCCGGTCCATGACGCCGACATGAGGTCTTCGGGCCAAGCCTTTTGAGTATAGCGGCATGTCTCGGCGTTCCAAAGCGTTTCGTAGGTGTCGGGCAGACCGAGGACGTGACCGAACTCGTGGGAGAAGGTGCGTAAGGAGCTGATCCAGGGAAGCGTGAGTGTTTTCTCGACCGGATTCACACGCGCGATCGATCCGATCTCGTCGATTTGGAGACTGAAGATCGATACGGGGAGAGCTTCGCGCCACTCGATGTCGATCGAGAAGCGGGGGCTGTTCCAAAAGATACCGAGCCACTCGGCAATTTTCTTGCGTTGCGGAGTGAAGGGCCCGGCGCTTAAGGGAACCTTGAAGGTCTTCGGTCCACTGCGCTGGATGCTGTCATTGGCTACGAAGCCCATCTGACGCGCGTCGCGGTCGACCCAGACTTTGAGCGCTCCGAGTTGAGTGCGCCGCTCGAGCAGGACTGCTTCGCGCTTGGTAGCGAGAGCGGAGATTTCCAGATAAGGCTTGTGGCGCAGGATGAGGGAACGTTCCTGAGGAGAGATCGAGGAAAGCAGCAGTACGCGTGGATCGCAAGCGAAGTCCGCAAGGCAGGACTCGATCTTGAGCGATAGCGATGCCAGCAGCGGCCGTTCCGAAAGACGCACGGTGAAGTTCTTTCCCCATTGCAGACGAAGTTGATCGCGGATGACGAGATAGTTGGCCGAGGAAGAGATCCAGCTCCAGGTTGGGAGCGTGGACGCATTGACCGAGAGCTTCGAGAGGGCGTCCTCGGTCTTGATGAGATCGGCCCACGTCGGCATCACTTTTTCGGAGAAAGCGTGTTGCGTCGAGGCGGATACGTAACGGTCGTCGGCGAGGAGAAAATCCTGGTCGCCGATGCGAAGTGTTTTCATGGTCGAAGCGTCGAGGTTCTTGCGGCGTTCGAAGTGCGAGATGGCGGTCGACATGCTGTCGAGTCGGCTCAGAAGATGGCGGACCCCTTCGGGATTTTGCGTGTCACAGTCACTTGCGATCCCGGGATGAATCATGTTCTCGGTCTGTGTCAGGTACGTCTCGAGCAGTTTTCCGGGAGCAACGACGTCGTGGGCCTCGTTGGGGGGCGTCCCCGAAGGCAGGCGCCATTGACCCGTGCAGGCGCTGAGGACCCCGGCCGCGAGGACGAGGGCACAAAAATGTTTCGAGGAGGCTCCCATAGATTCTGGTGATTTAAGAGCAAGGAGTGGTCCAGGTTAAGTCACTGATTTTACAAGAGGCAACTGACCAACAAGTCAACGCCCGTCATTCGGGAGATCAACACGGGGGAGATCGAGGGGGATGCGACGGGACTTCAGGGTGATCGCGCGGGCGGCGTAGACCAAGGGATAGCTCAGGCGTGCGATCCATTTCTTGGAGTTAAGTCCGAAGAGGAGGCACTCCTTGAGAGTTTCAAGAGGAAGACGTTCATTGATGGCTTGGAAAGCCTCGGCGGCCTGGAGAAGGGTGCCGTCGCTTTGGATGAGAATCATCCCCAGGTTGAAGTTGACGTCTTTTGGGATCTTCAAGGGGCGCAAGCTCTCGGCATCGCGCAATGAAATGATCTCGAGTCCGGGGAATGCCGTTTTCATCGCGTAATAGCGGGAGACGGAAGAACAGAAGGGACATTCTCCATCGTAGAGAAGAACATTGCGGCCCAACACGGGAATTTTCATAACTTGAATTCTAGCACCGCGGGCACCCTCAGGGGCGGAGTCTTCACGGCGTTCAGTAACCGAGAGCTTGGAGGATCTGGGAGGTCATCTGCCCGATCTTTTGCCATTGCTCAGAAGTGCCTTCGCCGAAGACGGCGTAGCTCAGCGCCTTGGATTTGCATCCCGGAAGCGGGATGAACGCAATGAGAGTTTTGCCGGCGGCTTCCGTGGATCCGCCCTTGGTCACGATACCCCCCACGAATTGCGGAAGGCCGTACTTTTTCATCGTCGCACTGAATCCGCTGTCGCCTACGATGCGCGCCATAAGACGGGCCATATTGTCGGTGGTGGAGCGCTGGGCTTCGTTCGCGTTACCGAACTCGTAGTCCGCGCCATTGTCGGTGAGTCCCGCGGGATTCTGGAAATACGTATTGTAGTTCGCCGTGTCTTGGCCGATGAGGTCACGTGCATTCACGTTCATCGCTTCGACGAAAGCCTTGGTGGAAGAGGAGTCACCGCTGCGCGAAAGCGCGAGTGCGGCGCCGTTGGAGCTGTGCGTGAGTAGGGTCCACAGAAACTCGTAAGCGCGCACGCTCTGGCCGACGCTAGGGTTTTTCTGAGTGGAGTGGATAAGCGCCGCGGATCCTTGGCTATCGTAGAAACGATCGAGATTGCTCCAGGTCACCACGTTGGAGAGACCGCCGCCTTTGTAAGCGGTATAAGCCGCGATCATTTTCTGCGTGCTCGCGACAGCCTGAGCTTTGTTGGAGTTCAGTGCGTAAATTTCGCGTTGAACGTTTCCTCCATTCGTCGTGACTTCGAGGAAAGACGCTGCAGGAGCGCGACCATTTGAACCGTGAGGAACGTATTGCCTCATCCACGACTGAAACTGCGAGGGCGAGATGGAGACTTCGCACGGTTTAGCGGCACCGCCGGCAAATGAGAGTGAAGAGCTGAGAATGAAAACCAGATTCAAGAGAGAGGAATTCTTCATTTCTCTCTCTCGGACTTTGGAGCTATGCACCTTTAGCTTCTGGGAAGCTTCTGAGGGCAGTGACACTTATCCCGCGAGGGTGTCAGCGTGGAATCTGAAATGAGTTTTATAGTTAAATTGTTGTAACTAAAAGGAAAAATTGCCATATTTTATAAAAACGAACAAATATTTCGCTAGCGATAATATATTTACAAAATGAGGTCGCTTCTGTATCCTGCAGCTCGTTCGCTTGGAGGTTTTATGAAAAAATTTACAAAATCCCTCGGTCTCGGTGCCTGTCTCGCAGGAGCGGCACTCTTCTCTTTCGCTGCGAGTGCCCAGCGCTTCCCGGTTGGCCCGATCGGCGGACGCGACGTTGAAGTTCGTCTCAACACCTCACTCTTACCCGGCGAACGTCTCCCTTTAATTCAAGTGCTCAATCTCGACCGCGGCGCTTGCGGCGTTCGTTTGGATCGCATCAGCGTGGCCGTCGGAAACGGCGACCGCGATCTCGGAGAACTGCGTCTTATCTCCAACGACCGTTTTGAAGAAGGCAGTCGCGTAGTCGGATACGGCTACAGCAACATCGACTTTTTCTTGTCGTCACGCTCGAACATCATTTGCCGTGACATCGAATACCTCGATCTTGTGAACACGAGTCGTGCACGCATTGATATCGATTCTGTCCGTGCTTCGATCGCGGGCGAATTCCGTCGTCCCGACCGTCCCCATCGCGAACGCGAGCAAACTGTTGAAATTCGCTGTGAGAGTCGCGGTTTCGCCTACAACATGTGTCGCATTGACGGAGAAATTATCGACGTCCGCCTTAACAGAAAATACTCGGGCGCCGCTTGCCAAGAGAACAGAAGTTTCGGCTTTAACCCGGACGGTCTGTGGGTCGATAACGGTTGCGCGGCATCCTTCCTCGTGACCGTGATCCAACGTGGCGGTGGTCGCCCTGAACCCCGTCCCGAACTCCGTTCTGAACTCGATCGTGTGACGTGTGAGAGCAGAGGTCTCAAGTACAATGAATGCCACGTCCGAGGACAGGCTTTGAGCGTACGTCTTGTGCGCCAAGAGTCGAGTGCCGAATGTCGTGAAGGCAGGAGCTTCGGCATCACGGGCGACGGCATGTGGGTTGATCGTGGCTGCAGCGGAATCTTCGACGTCGAATTCCGTCGCTAAGTTCCGGTTCACGAGCACGTTTCGAAATATCTAAGACAGCGCTCTGTTCCTTCGGGAACAGAGCGCTGTCTTCATTGGAGCCCTAAAACTTGATTCGGAGCCCCGAATGCTGTGAAACAGAGAAACGTATGAAAAACATCTTCAAGTCATCCGCCCTCGTAGTGACGCTCCTTGCTTCCTCTTCGCTTTTGGCGAATGAGGTCCCCCGCGCTTTCCTTGAGGGCCGCGCCGCGGTTCTTCGCCAGGCGGGTTGCTACGTCGTGGATTACAGCTTCGTCGAAACGGAGTCCCTTAAAGATGGCTACGTGACGGATAAACGGGTCTACGACACGAACTCCAACAAAACGACCTACGAACTGATCGTTCCCATCCAGAAGTCGCCCACCGAGATTCGTCTCCAGCATGTGCTCTTCATGAAGGATTTTAAGACTGGCGAGGTTCGAGGACTTATCAAGCATAATGCTGAAGACTGGGCTTACGAGTCCTCGCATGTTTTCGATTTCGTCTCACCCGGCTTGTGGAACTCTGTCCCCGGCAAGCTCGATCACGGCTGGACCCGCAAGATCACGAACCTCGACGACGGCCTTCGCTATCAGTGCGAAGCGCAGTGGGATCTCAGTACTTTCAATCCCGAATGGAGCTGCGCAAACTTCGCTCCGATCCCTGGACGCGAAACCCGCGATATGGGTCGCAAAGACTACAACACCCTCGATCGCAAGAGTCGGGTGATCGTCTATGAAAATTCTTGGGTCGAGCGCCAAGACAACGTGAAAACGATTCTGGCCGACGGCGTGAAAACTCCTCTCGCTCGCGAAGCGGGTCGGACCTGGTATGTGCGTCAGCCGGATGCGGCCTGCGCTGAGGCGCGTGCTTACGCCGAGAACCGCAAGGCGTTCTGGAACGTACTCATGGAAGTCTGGGAAGAATATCTCGCCACTCCCGCGACCTTCTCCGAAAAGAGCGTCGTGAACGGGATGCCGCGTTTCGCTGCCATGTACGCCGTCGAAGACGAGTTCGCCGAGCGCCTCAACTCTGATCCTTCGCTCACGGAAACCGTGAAGTCAAAAATCCGCGCCGTAATCGATAGCTACCGCAACTAAAGAACGCGGCGCTCGCTAGGAACCCGCTCCTAACGATTGTTCGGTTGCGCGTTCAGTAATATTCGGGGAAGTAACGCTGCTTGAAATAGCAGGACTGGTTCGGCAGATCGCGATTCTCCGGATCGTAGAGCTTGTCGAGCTGGGGTCTTAGCACGTTCTCTTTGTAGTTCGAATAGGAGAACTGTCCGACGGCAGCAAAGAAGAGTTTTCCGTCAACCATGAAACTACCGAAGCGCGGCTTGAGAATCGCGCCCATAAGTTTTTTCTCATCGAATTCATTTTGCCAAATCAGAGCAAGGGGTTTGCCATCGTAAGAGCGATAGTCGGTGATGTGATCGAAATCTCGGCCGTCGAGCGCGCCGTATCCGTAGCGCAGTACGGGTTTAAGGCAGCTGACCCAGAGCGTGCTCGCTTGGCTGTAGTCGAAGGTCGCCAGGGTCGCGTCGGGGCCTCCGAAATTTTGGAGAGCGTCGCAGACCCCTTTCGGATCGAAGGCGATGACGACGTCGTGGTGGTAGCGGGGACTCTTCGAGGCGAACCAAGAGAGCGGGGTGTTCAAAAACGCGACCGCGATGATGAGCATGAGTCCCACGGTGAGGGCGTTAAGTTTGAGGCAGAGCTGAAGATTCTTTTCCTTGGCTTCGACGAGAAGCAGGAAGAAGAAAGGGTAGAAGCTCTGCATCCAGTGCGCGCCCACTTTGTTCTGGAGACTTACGTAGAGATAGCAGACGAGCGGGACGAAAAAGAAAAGCGGGAGGATCTTGCGAAGCTCCGCGAAAGTTGCCCGGCGATCGTCGCGCGACACGTAAGCCCACCAGGCCCACGGAGTTCCGGCGAGGAGTTGATAGGCGAGGCCAACGAAGAGCCCGAGAGGAAGAATATCTTTTCCGGCCATACGTGCCGAGGCGCGCGACCAGTTAATCCAACAATGTTCGTAGTTGTAGAACCCAATGATGGCGAAGCAGGGCAAGCAGCCGAGGCCATAGGCAATCGTTAATTTTGCGCTTCGACTCTGGGGACGCAGCACGAAGAAGTAAAACGCGGCTGCACCGAACCAGAGGGCGTTGTACTTGCTGAGGATCGCCGCGCTTTGCAAGAGACCGGCGATCAGCGCCCACTTCGCCGAATCGAGTTTGGAGGCCTTGAGAATCGCCATGGCTCCGAAGAATACAAAAATCAGAAGTGGGATTTCGGGCGTGAAGATAAGACCGAAAAATCCCATCGGAGTGAGGGCATAAATTGCGGCGACGAGGCGCGCGCGATCTATGCCGTAGGGCAGCAGCATGCGGCGGATTCCTTCCGTTACGAGCAAGCTGCTGAGAAGGCAAGTCACACGGTAGCTGAGGTGTGAATGTCCGAAGAGCATTGAGGCCCAGGCAAACCAACCGGTCATGGCCGGATGATCGGAGTAGCCGTAGCTGGGAACAAATCCCCAGAGAAGGTGCAGTGCTTCGT
>JBDSDI010000230.1:0-10558 GCA_039920645.1 Bdellovibrionota bacterium
CAGTCGCTACACAGCCCCCAAATCCTGGAAAATAAAGCCGAGTTGCACGGGAATTGAGCGTGATGAAGGGATTGTGGTCGTTGCTTTTGGGAGTCGTGCTTGTTTCGAGCGCGCCAATGGCTTACGCCAAGCAGATGGCCGTTATGGCACCTCTTGTCGTTGGAGATCCGCACGATCTCACTACTGCCGCCAGCCGCGAGGCGTGGTCGCAATTTCGGGACGACTTGCGCGCGGCCAAAGCCCGCGGTTTCGATTCCGTGAGCGTCGACGTCTGGTGGGGGCTTGTAGAATCGCGCGCTTCCGGAAACTTCGATTGGACCTATTACGATAAGATGGCGTCCGTACTGCGCGAGGAAGGTCTCGACTGGATCGCTATTCTCTCCACGCATGCGTGTGGCGGCAACGTCGGGGATAATTGCAATATTCCCCTTCCCGAATGGGTCTGGCGCAAAGCCGAAAATCTTTCCTACGTCAGTGAGTCCGGTGCCAACAGTCGCGACGTGGTCGCGCATTTTGCCGATGACGTCGTTATGGATGACTACAAACTTTTTTGGGGTGCCTTTAAAAATCGCTACCTCAACGTCGTTGCTCCAGTCGATGCGAAGGGTCGCGTCTTAGAGCTTCACTTGAGTCTCGGCGCATCCGGCGAACTTCATTATCCCGCTTATCATGCACATGATGCCGGACATCCCGAGGCAGCTTATCCCGAGCGCGGTCTTTTCCAAGGTCTCGGGCCGCGCGCAAACGACGAGTTCCGCGCTCAGCTCAAGACAAACTATGGAAATTCGATCGACGCTCTGAATACCGCATGGGGAAGGCATCTGCGCAGTTTCGACGAAGTCTCGATCGAGACTGAAGTTGTAGGATTATCAGATAAGCTGAAGGCGAAAGCTTATGCCCGCCCCGGCGCGCTTCGCGATCTGCTGAGCTGGTACAACGATTCCCTCGTAAATCACATGGAGCGCATGGTTCGCGGTGCGGTTCAAACCTTTGGCACTCAAAAAGTGATCGCCGTAAAAGTTCCTGGCATTCACTGGAATGCATCTCGTAGCGCTGAGCTGATGAATGGACTGCTTGATCCGCGCGAAGAAGCGGTGACGTGGAATTCCGTAGAGCGCGGCTTGGGTTATGCGAAAATTTTTGCCGAACTGCAAAGTCTGCAACGCGAAATTCCCGGATTGAAACTGAGAGCCTATATCACGGCTGCCGCGACGGCGGATGCGCAAGTGCCATTCTCGAGGGCCGAGACCTTAGTACGCGCTTTCGCGCATCTCTCGGGGCAAAGCGGCGTTTCTCTAGGAATCGAGAATGCACTAGCGGGAGACGTCTATTCCGAAAATTCTCTAAGAATCCTCGAAGGACATCTCGGAGCCAGTCGCGCCGAGAGCGTTACGTTGCTTCGGCTTGAGGACGTGCTCCGAAGCCCGCTCATGACAGATGCTCGCTGTCATCGACTGCTGATGAAGCTCGCCGAGCCCTGATTCAGGCTCACATCGAAACGATCCAACCGAGAGATTTTTTCACGAAGGCTTTGGTTGTGTTTGGAGCTCGCGCAGGCTCCTAAGGTCATTAAAAATATTCCTAAAAACAGGGACTTAAATTGCTTATTCATAGTGCCTCCTGTTCATTTGACCCCTATTTTAGCACTCCCGGTTAAAGAGGGTGAGCGGCGTTTAAGCTTCGGCGCGTCGGCCCTTTAAACGTCTTAATTAAACATTTGTTTGATTTAAAACATACGTTTGATTTAATATGAGCTTATGAAGACTTTAAGGATGCGCAAGGGAAGCATGGACGATTCCAGCCGCGAGAAGCTGTTGTCTGCGGCCACAAAGCTCTTTTCGAAGAAGGGTTTTGACCGTGTTTCTATCCGTGACATCGCCAAGGAGAGCGGATGCAACATCTGCCTCGTGAGCTACTATTTCGGTGGCAAAGAAAAACTCTATCTCAATATTTTCGAAGCTTTCTTTGCACGCGTCGGCAAATATCTTGATGCCGCGCATACGGCCCATGCCGATCTCGACAAACCCATTACTCGTGAGGAATTTGAAACGGGCGTGAGCGAGAAGATCCGTTTCATGGTCGACGAATTTTTGCGTTATCCCGAGTTGAAGATCCTGATGCATCGCGAAGTGATGGACGGGTTCCCGCACACGAAAAAAGTTTTTGACGAACATCTTGGCAAGGTCAAGACCGGCGCAGGCAATATTTACGAACGCGCGAAGCGCTCCGGACTGCTTAAAGCGAAGATCGACGGAGCAACGTTTGCAATTCTTTTAACTCGCTCGGTAGAAGCCTATTTTGTGGCGCGGATGTTCGCAAAACCCATTCAAGAAATGGGCATCGATCCTGTTAAGAATACGGATCTTTTTGTCGAACAGATCGAGGAAATTTTTCTTAGAGGAGCTCTCAAGTGAACAATAGATTGTGGTGGTGGAAAGTGACAAGTTACTTGCGTTGGGCGATTGCGGCCGCTGGTTTAATTTACGTCGTGGGCGCGAAAGCGGACTCGTCGACCTGGGACTTGGATGCCTACCTGAAACAAGTTTCCAGTAACAATGCGCTGATCCAATCCTCGCGACTTCAGAAAGAGGCCGCTGCGCTGAAGAAGCATCAAGGAGATCTCCAAGAGCTTTCGCCTTTCCTTCAAGTCGAAGGCGGCTACGTGAACGATGGCACCGAGACCGCGATCCCAGCTCAACAGGGAAAGCGCACGATTACGAAATTCTATTCGCTTGGAGTTTCTCAGAAGTTCTCAACCGGCACGACGGTCTCTGTCGGTTGGTCTCAGAACAATACGGACATCGACGGGCTCGCATTTCCTTTCACGCCCGCATGGGATTCGCGCTACACGCTGGGCGTGAGCCAGTCTCTATGGAAAGACGGCTTCGGTCGTGGCGTCGGCCTTCGGCACGAGCGCGAAGACGCTCAAGAACGCGTGAGTGTTTTGACGGCCGAACTTCAGGAACGCCAGGCGCTCATCGACGCGGAAAGCGCTTACTGGGATCTTGCGGTCCAAGTTCTCGACCGCGATGAAAAAGCCAATGCGCTGGCGCGCGCTGAAAAAATTCATGCCTGGACCAAACGTCGTCTGGACAGTGGTATCGGCGATCGCGCCGACCGCCTGCAGATCGAAAGCCTCATCGCATCTCGGCGCCTGGCTCAAATCAACAGCGCGGACTCCTATGAAAACGCTCGCAAGAGATTTGCTGACGCTCTGGGAACGGCTAGCGCCGAAGTTGGAACGCTCAATGCCGACATTCTCATGAACTCTCGGCCTCTTTCCCCCGGCGAAGGCAAAGATCCGAATCGCCTCGATATGTGGATTCAGAGCTATGCTGCGAAGATCAGCGAGACCGCGGCACGAGAAACCCAAGAAATGCTTCGCCCCGACCTCGCACTCACGGGGGCCTTTGGCGCGAACGCCCGCGACCCCGGAATCGGAACCTCGACGAGCGATGCTTTTGCCAGCGACACCTCTTTCTACAAGGTGGGCCTCAAGCTCTCTATGAGTCTCGATTTCGGTTTGAAGCACAACTTGCGGGCGGCGGCCGACGCCGAAGCCAAAGCCGCTCGTATGAAGAGCAACAAGCTTAGTCGCGACACTGCCAGCTCCTGGGACGAGATCGTTCGTCGCCACAAAGAACTTGGCAACAGCATCGATGCGATGGAAGTCCTCGTGAAAGCGCAGCAGGCCCAGCTCGACCGCGAGCAAGAACGCCTGTCGACAGGGCGTTCGACGACTTTCCAGGTCATCACCTTCGAGCAATCCGTCGCAGATACCAAATTCAGTCTTTTGCAGCTCCGAGCTGCTCAACGTAAATTAGAGGCGGCAAGCCGCCTCTATATGACTCAAAACGCCGTGGAGGCCCTGTGAGCTTAGCCGATCTCAGTATTAAACGTCCCGTGTTCATCACGAGTATCGTCATCATTATGATTACGGTCGGGCTCTTGAGTTTGAAAAAGCTCGGGGTCGATCTTTTCCCGGACGTCACGATTCCCGTACTTTCCGTGCAGACGGTGTATCCCGGCGCTTCCCCTTACGACGTCGAAAGCCTGGTCTCCAAACCCTTAGAAGATGAAATGGGATCACTCCCCGGATTAAAGCTCATCTCGTCGACGAATCTCGAGAGCGTCTCAATCGTCGTGGTGGAATTCAACTACGGCACCGATATCAAGGACGCCGAACAGCAATTGCGCGGCCGTCTTACGAAAGTCAGAAACCAGCTTCCTACCGAAATCGAAGAACCGATCATCCGTCGTATCGACCCTGCCGATCAACCGATTGTGCGCGTTGCGGTTTCGGCGAAAGTGGATCCTGCGAAACTTTTCGATGCCGCAGACCTTATGGTGAGGCCTGAGCTTGAGCGTGTCAGTGGAGTGGGTCTCGTCGACGTCGTGGGCGGTCGCAAGCGCGAAGTCCACGTGACCGTCGATAAAGATAAGCTCGATCGCTACGAACTCAGCATGCAGCAGATCGCCGGACGCTTGGGCGCAAGCTCCAAGAACGTCCCCATGGGTAAGATCTCTTCGGGTTCGCAGGAGACCATCTTCCGCACGTTGGGTGAATTCAACACTCTGAAATCTGTTTCCGAAGTCGCCGTAAACTTCTTCGGTTCCGATCGCGCAGTTCGCGTTCGCGATATTGGTACGGTGACCGACGGTCTCGAAAAAGAGAAAACCCGCGCGGTCGTCAACGGCGAGCCTGCGCTCTTCCTCGACGTATATCGTCAAGCGGGCACCAACACCGCCAACGTTGCGGATAATGTGAAAGCGCGTCTCGCGAACATCGAGCAGCTCCTTCACTCCAAAGGGATCGACGCAAAACTGAACGTCGTGCGCGATGGAGCCGATCAGATTCGCGCAAACGTAGCGGACGTTTATGAGACAATCCTCATCGGTATCTTTCTGTGTATCGTCGTGGTCTTCTTCTTCCTGGGAAGTTTAAAATCGACCCTCATTACTGGGCTTGCGCTTCCGAACTCGCTGCTTGGAGCTTTCGTCCTGATGTATCTCATGGGTTTCACCGTGAACATGATGACGCTTCTCGCGCTGACACTCGCCGTTGGTCTCCTTATCGACGACGCAATCGTCGTTCGAGAAAATATCTTCCGTCACATGGCCATGGGTAAAGAGCCCAAGAAGGCTGCCGCCGACGGGACCAACGAAGTCGCTATGGCCGTTATCGCCGTCACCATCGTCATTATGGCCGTCTTCGGTCCGATATCTTTCCTAAGTGGCACGGTGGGGCAATTCTTCAAGCAATTCGGTCTGACGGTCGTCTTCGCTATGGCGATTTCTCTCTTCGACGCGATGACCGTAGCTCCGATGCTCTCGGCTTACTGGGGCGGCGGACACCACGGACCTGGAGACGGTTTCGTAGGAAAAATCTTGAAGGGCTTCGATGTCTTTCAAACCAAGCTCGAAGATCTCTACGAAAAGGCTCTGAAATGGACCATTCTTCATCCGAAGACAATCATCACCCTCGCGATCGTTCTCTTTATCGGTTCCGTCAGTCTCGCGAAGTTCATTCCGAAAACTTTTCTACCCGCGGCGGAAAATGGAATCTTCCAAGTCAGTCTTGACGCCCCTCCCGGAACTTCGCTCGAAAAAATGGCGGAGATCGCCGGTCGCGTCGACGAGGAAGTTCGTAAACATCCTGCTGTCCTTCTCTCGGCCCTTACTGTTGGAACCAAGGATGGCGAAGCGAACAAGTCGTCGATCTTTGTGCAGTTGAAACCCTTCAAGCAGCGCACGGCGAGCACCTCGCAGACCAAGACGGACATGCGTACGGGACTTGCGCATTTTTCCGGAGAGGCCATCGTTAAGGTCGGTGACTACGATGCTTTCGGCGGCGGTCAGCGTCCCTTCACGATGAACGTGTCGGGAACCGACCTCGATGAGTTGTCGAAGTACGTTCAAGAGACGCTGCTTCCCGAAATGAAGCAAATCCAAGGCTTCGTCGATGTTGATACCAATTACCGCACGGGCAAGCCTGAGTTCCAAATCGTCTTCGACCGCGAGCACGCCGAAGAGCTGGGAGTCTCGACGGTCTCGGCGGGGGCCGAGCTGCGCGGCCGCATGGAAGGTCTCATTCCTGCCGTGCTTCGCGACCAAGGAAACGAATACGACATTCGCGTTATGTTCCCCGACGCGGAACAAGATATTCGCAAGGAATTCAAGCAAACGCGTGTCCCCAACGTGAACGGTAACCTCGTCTATCTTTCTCGTGTCGCCGAGGGTCGCGACGTGCTGGGCTATTCGCAAATCAACCGTGTGAACAAAGCGCGTAACATTGTGATCTCGGGCGACATCGGTCCAACAGGTGCGCTGGGCGATATCATTAACAAGACGACGGATATTCTCGCCAAGAATCCTCCTCCGGCGGGAGTAACCACTCAGTTCGTGGGGCAGGCCGAGAACTTCAAGGAACTCATGGAGAGTATGGTTATTGCGATCGGACTTGGAGTCCTGTTGATCTACCTCGTCATCGCGTCGCTCTATGAAAGTTTCATTACTCCGTTCACGATCCTGCTCGCCCTACCGATGGCCGTTTCAGGAGCTTTTGGCTCGTTGCTGATTTTCCACAAGACGATCGATATCTTCTCAATGATCGGATTTGTGATGCTGATGGGCGTCGCTGCGAAGAACTCCATTCTTCTCGTCGACTATACCCTTCAACTCGAACGCGATCATGACATGAACCGTTTCGACGCTCTCGTGAAGGCCTGCCGCACGCGTCTGCGCCCGATTCTCATGACCAGTCTTGCGCTTATCGCGGGAACCATCCCTCTTGCGGTGGGCCTTACGGAAGCGTCCTCGCAGCGGACGTCCATGGGTGTCGCGATCATCGGCGGCGTCGTGAGTTCGACGCTTCTCACGCTGCTCGTCGTACCCGCGGCTTACGGGTTCATTGACGACTTCCGCAAGTGGTCGCTCAAGTTGGCGTATCGCATTGCGGGTCAAAAGCAGCCCGTAGCGGCGGCGAAGAAAAACTTGCCAGCTTCGGAAGCCGAAGCTACAATCAGTCACTGACACATATCGCATCATCTAAAAGGAGGGCTCGTAAAATGAAAAATATCTGCAAAAAAACGGGCCCCTCCGTGCGTCGTTGACGGAAGCCACCCGGCGGGATCGTCTTATTCATTCTCAACTCTTTTGTTCTAAAAAGTGCTTTCGCGTTTTCAGTCGAGCTTTAAAGCTCGAACGCGAGGTTATTACGCATGTCATTTGAAAACTGTCTCCCGTGGGGATGGAACGATTTATTAGAAAGTTTCTATGTCGAGCACTGTTCGGCGAGCCGTTCCGTGCTCGTGGAACCCGCACGCGTGATCTCTGATTCTCATCAGATCTACGGTGTCTTCCTGCCGCGTTTGGGCGTCGAGTTCCGCGCGCGCGTGTCTGGAAAGTTTGCGCACGCCACGGCGGCGCGCGAAGATTTTCCGGCGGTGGGCGACTGGGTCTGCGTCGAGGGTATGGCCGATGGCGACAAGCGCATCACCCACGTTCTGCCGCGAAAGAGTTGCCTGAAGCGCAAGGCGGCTGGCGATCGGGCGGAGCTGCAGGTTTTCGCGGCTCAAATTGACGAGGTTTGGGTCGTCACGAGCTGCAATCAGGATCTCAGTCCGGAGCGTTTAGAGCGCGCGCTCGTACTCGCGAGCGAAAGCGCGGCAAGAGTGCGCATTCTCATTTCTAAAAGCGATCTCGCGGAGCCGGGCCAACTCGCTCCGATTATTCAGGATCTCGAAGATCGCCTCGTGGGAATACCCGTTCAGTCGTTCTCGACGAAGACGGGTCAAGGCGTCGCTGAGCTGAAAGCATTACTCAAGCCTGCCGAGACTTACATCGTGATCGGATCGTCGGGCGTGGGCAAATCCACGCTTCTCAACGAACTGTTGGGCGGCGAGGTGCTACGAGTTCAGGAGTCGCGAACCCAGGATGATAAAGGCCGTCACACGACGACGGGACGTTCGCTGCACCGACTGCCGAGCGGCGCGATGCTCATCGATACGCCCGGTACCCGCGAATTGCAGCTCTTCGCGAGCCCCGAAGCGCTCGAGGAGAGTTTTTCAGATATTAGCGATCTGGCGCTCGGGTGCAAGTTCAGCGACTGTCGACACGAGACGGAAAGTCATTGCGCTGTGAAGCGCGCGCTCGAGACAGGAGTCTTGAGCGAAGAGCGCTGGCAAAACTATCTTAAACTCGGACGCGAGATGGCGTTCCAACAACGTCGCAAGGACAAGGGCGTTCAAAGCGTGGACAAAAAGCATTGGGCCAAAATGTCCCGCGACGCCGCTCTTCGCGCGCGAATAAAGGGACGCTCTTGATGGAAGACGATTTTCGTAGAAGGATGCGGCTTCATGAAGCCGCATCTTAAACTTTACGGTTCCCTCACGTCGCCTTTCACGAGACGTCTGCGGGTCGTCTTAGATCCCAGTCTCTACGAATTCATTCTTAAGGATATTTTTTCTCCAGTAGATCGGGAATCTTTCAAGAGTCTCTCGCCGGTAATGAAGGTTCCGGTTCTTCAAGACGGAGAAACTTTGGTTTACGACTCGCGTCTTATTCATCGCTACCTCGGTGATAAGGGACTCGTGGCGAAACTTGATTGGTCCACGGAAAACCTTCAGACGATCATCGAGGGCGTGAGTGATTCGCTGGTGAACATGTTGCTTTTGAAGAGATCAAGTGTCGTTCTTGACCCCGGTTCCCCTTTGGGGCTCAGTCACGCCGCGCGCGTGACCGAGTCATTGGCTTATCTCGAGAAAGAAGCGTCGGAAGGCACATTCGGGCGCTGGGATTTCGTTTCGATCAGTCTGTATTGCTTGATCGATTGGGCCCGCTTTCGTGAACTTGTCTCGATGGAAAAATATCCCCACCTGCTTCGCTTCACGGAGGACTGCGTGTCGCGGCCTCGTGTCGTCGACACTGATCCAAGGAATGCGTGATGTGCTTATTGAAAATTCATTCTTCAAAATTTTTTAGCGTGACCGCGATCGCGCTCTTAACCGTCATGAGTCTGCAACTTCGTGCTGACGAAGGAGACCGCCGTCCGCTTATGGATGATGAAGGAAACCTGGTTCCCGACCGTCGTGACGGTCGGGCGGATTTCGCACTGAGCGCTCCTCCTTCCGCGCTCGTGGAAGCCTGGGGGGGGTGGTCTTATCCTTTTCGCTGGCTCTCCAAAGACGCACTCGATTTCATCGATCCTAAAGCCGATAAATATGGATACGCGTATGTGCGTCCGAACGTACGTCTCCTGAGTTCTTTGAAGGTCAACCAAGCCGAGTTGCGCATGGACCTCTATCCGCTCTCCTTCGTGGGTGGCACCTTTGGAACCGTGATCACTCAAACGGATCTCGCCGAAGTCCAAAAGTTCGAACAATGGTCAGGCTACGACTGCAGCAAGATTTCCTGTCACGCCTCCAACATTATTCATTTTGCGGAATTCAAATTTAAGTGGGCACTTCCCTCGAAGTTCTTTGGCGTCTTCTTCTACCGAAGGGACTGGGGATCGAGCAGCGGTCACGATTTCAATCTCACCTTCGATCCGAGTTCTGCGTTGCCTTTCAAGTCCGATGGCGACTATACGACGCATCTTTGGGTGCTCGTCGGACGCAAGGTCAGCCAGCGCGCTTCGCTTGCGGTTCGTTATCGGGACATCGATTGGAAAATTTCTGGCGCACGTCGCCGGGATCTTTCTGGAGTCTACACCTTCAAACTGGGCGGCCCCTGGGCCCTCGGGTTCGAAGGACGGCAGATTTTCCGTAACTTACAGGGAGATTTTCTCTCGGCGAGCTTGCGCTTGAGTTACGTGTGGCGCAATACGCCCGAACCCGAAAACCTCTTCTGAGGTGCCAGTCGATTAGGCGAAGTTCTGCGAGGTTTTGCGCTCCATGCGCAGCATCCAGGCCGCAAAGGCTGGGTTTTCGCGAACGAGGCGCGCCGCCGGAAGTCCCGACATGCTCATCGTAATACCGAAGACAGCGGCATCCGCGCCATTCGGACGTTCGCCGCCGGCAAAGTCACGGCCTTCGAGGGCGACGGTCCATTGCTGCAGCAATTTTTTATAATGGGCTTCGGGGTCCTTGATACCTTGCTTTTCACGCGACTTTTTTGCGACCATGACCATAACGCCCGCACCGGAGTACTTGATAAGCGTGCGTTGGTACCATGAAAACTGCGAGGTTGTGGTGATATAGTCGAAGGCCTTCAAGGCATTCGGGAAGGAGTTGTAGATGAGCGGAGGAATCGCTTTCACATAAGCATCGGACCAGGCAATCAATTCTGTTTCGCGTGCGGCCGCCGCGGGCTCGGTTTCGAAAAGAGGCGTTCCGCCGAACTCGGCGTCGACGTGTCTCATGATTGGAGTCGAATCATTGACCTGCTGGCCTTTGGAATCTACATAGACCGGGACTTTTTTATAGTCCGAAAAACCGAGCTCTTTCTTGTTCAACGGATGCACTTCGATACGATCGTAAGAGGCGCCCTTGAGCGCCAGCGCCGTACGCGCTTTCCAGCAAAAAGGGCACACTTGGTATTGATAGAGTCGTGCTTGAGG
>JBDSDI010000231.1:0-12305 GCA_039920645.1 Bdellovibrionota bacterium
GGGCCGGGCGGGCGACCAGCTGACGGTAAAGAACAGGATCAAACTTACCGTTGCTTTGGAAGTCGGGTATTTCGCGGATGAGCTCGGTGATGGATTCCGGAGCGCTCCGAATGCCAAGCTTTAACGCAGTGCCGTACACGAAACGTTGGTAGATCAGTCGTTGAAGGACTTGTTGAGGGTTGAGCTGGCTCATCATGATCTGACGGATCATTTTCGCCTGCTCGGCGCCTTGGGCACCTTTGCTTTGCTGAGCGATCGTCGTTTCCATGCGCTCATACTCACGGTTGAGCAGAGTGATGAGTTCGCGGGTCGGGACGTTTTCGCCCTCGACGCTCGCGACGTACTCGGAGCCCAGATTACGCCCGCCGCCCATGGGACTCGACCCGTTCCCGAACATCGTCACAATCATACCGATGGCGGAGATAACAAAGATAATCGAAAAAATAGCCCTATAGCGACGAATGAGTTCCAACATGCCCTCCATAATGATCGATGGCACTTTCTTGTCAACGCGGCGGCTTCGGTTCCTTCGACTAAAATTGCGATTCGTTTACTAAAATAAAGTTCCAACCTAGAATCGTGAACCTAGATGCTCTTCTCAAGGTTCTTCCGGCGCAATCGTCCGCTTCTTTTCAAGGTCCTCCTTTTTCTTTCGCCCGTGGTGCCCCTGCTCCTCGTCAAGGCCCCCGAAATGCCGGCGCTCAGGATCTACGACCGTATCCAATCGTGGATCGTGCACCCGATGGCCGAGGTCGTCACTCAAGCGACCGAAGGAGCTTCCTTCGTATGGCAGCACTATTTCATGCTCGTGGGCGCCTCGAAAGAAAACGAAACCCTCAAACACGATGTGGAAAATCTCGAATCACAGCTGCTCGGTTTCGAAGAACTTCGCTCCGAAAACTCTCGGCTCAAGCAGATCGTGGCGATGCCCGAACTTCCCGCGCTTCACACCGTTGCTGGTGAAATCATCGGCCAGGATCCCTCAGGCGAATCGCTCGCATTCTTCATTAATGTGGGCCGCAAACACGGCATAAAAGAACGCATGCCCGTCATCTCGCCCCAAGGCATCGTGGGCACCATCACGCGCGTGCACAACAACTATTCGATGTTCATGGCCGTACAGGATCCCGCGCACGCCGTTGACGGCATGATCCTTCGTTCGCGCGCTCAATTTATCACGGAGGGTCGCGGACTCTCGCTGACGGGACGTTTGAAATATCTCGACCGCTCCGCGGACGTGCGTGTCGGCGATCTGGTTGTCACCAGCGGACTCGACAAAGTTTTCCCCAAGGGACTTAAGATCGGATTCATCATCAAAGTCGATCGCCCTCGCACTGGCGTCATGCAGAACGCGGAACTCCGTCCATCCGCAGATCTGAGTTATCTGGAAGAAGTTCTCGTGGTCCTCAACCAAAAGGAAACGAGCCTCGCCGCGCCCGTTGAGGTCAAAGCCCAATGACGATGACTCAAAAGCGCTGGTTGGAACTCCCGATCCTTCTCGCACTGATCTGGATCGTTCAGGCCCTGGAGCTGAGCCTCCTGCACCTACCTTACTATCTAGGAACCCCCCAGATCCTCACGCTCATGATCGCCTACGTGGCCTTCAGCCGCGGATGGACGAGCACCGTGATCCTGAGTTTCATTCTCGCCTTTCTCGCTGCGGCGAACATCGGTTATTCCACTGGAGTTTTCGTCGCCGCGCACGTCTGGAGCGCGCTCGCGACTCTGACGGTTGTCTCGGCACTGACCCTCGAAGGCCGTTCCGCATTCGTGCTGCTTGTGGTCGGCTACGACCTCTTCCTGAAGATCGTCACTTGGCTCTTGCTGAGGGTCGTGGGCGCCATTCCTTCGATTCCACTACTCTTGGCGCAGTTCTTCGCCCAAACGGCCATCATGGCGATCGTCGCATGGCTCATCTATCCTCTTTTCAAAAAATGGGATGATTACTTCCTTCACGTGCAAGACGACGATACTCTCAAACACAGCAGCAGTATCCTCGGCTAAGGGAGCAGAAGATGATCGGTCAGGGCGAAACACTCAAGCATCTTCAGCCTCGGTTCCCGATCTTCTTCTATTCGATTGCGGCTTTTTTCTCCTTGCTCGGCCTGCGTCTCGTGAAACTCCAACTTTTCGAGGGCGCGCGCTATCGAGCGTTCTCGGACCGCAACTCGTTGCGGAAAGACAAATTGCCCGGACCGCGGGGACTCGTCTTCGATCGGCAAGGGCGCTTGCTCGTCGACAACCGTCTGCAGCTGGACGTCGTGATCACGCCTCAGTTCGTGCGCGAACCTCAGAAAGTCGTGAACTATCTCGCTTCGGTCGCCGGCGTGAACGCGGAAAAGCTCTTCAAGTTCTACCAAGACAAAATCCGCGGCGCTCCGCGCTTCCAAGCAATCACCCTCATCCCCAACGCGGACTGGTCGCTCGTCTCGCAAATCGAATCCTCCAAGGATGGCCTCTCCGGCGTGGATATCGAACCGCGCCTCATGCGCACTTATCTTCAGAAGGACATGGGTGCGCAGGTTTTCGGCTACCTTGGCGAAGTCAACAAACGCGACATCGACAGTCTGGCCAAGCAAGGGGAGAATTACGAATCCGGCGACGTCATCGGACGCGGCGGGATCGAGAAGCAATGGGAACGCTATCTGCGCGGCAACGATGGCGTTCGCTTTGTCGTCGTCGATGCCCACGGTCACCGCATCGCCCAGCAACGCGAAAGCGACTCGAGCGTTTTGAGTCTCGTCTACCAGGACGTCGCTCCACGCGCCGGTCACAATCTTGTCCTCACTCTCGACAGCGATCTGCAAAAAGCGGCCTGGGACGCGATGGAAGGCAAAATGGGCGCCACCGTGGCCCTCGATCCGCGCACCGGCGAAGTCCTCGCGATGGTCTCCAAGCCAAGTTTCGACGCAACTCAACTCAACGTCGCTGACCCCGCCGTCTGGCAGGGACTCTTCAAGAACCCGTACGGTCCCCTTCGCAATAAAGCGATCCAGGATCACTACGCGCCCGGTTCGACCTTCAAACCTTTCACGGTCCTCGCGGCGCTTGAAAACAACATCATCACGCGCGACACCCTCCTCAGCTGTCCCGCGACGTTGCGATTTGGCAACCGCACTTACCATGAGCACAATAAGGGCGGCTTCGGTCGCATCAATCTCGTCGAAGGTATCATGCGCAGCTCGAACGTCTTCATGTGGCAGCTCGCCATGAAACTCGACATCAACCAGATCGCTTCAGTCGCAACGGACTTCGGTCTCGGAACACGCACGGGTATCGACTTACCCGGCGAGATCCCAGGCCTCATTCCTACCCGCGAATGGAAAACGAAGACTTTCCACGAAGAATGGTTCCAGGGCGAAACGCTCAGTGTGGCGATCGGCCAAGGATCCACCCTCGTCACCCCCCTGCAACTCGCGCTCGCTTACGGCACCATCGGAAACGGCGGTCTGGTCTTCCAACCTTACGTAGTCTCCAAGATCACCGACTCCGACGGCTCCGTACTGAAAGAGTTCAAACCGAAGCTCATCAAGAAACGCGAATCGACCGCGCGGCATCTCGACGCCATCCACCAAGGTCTGCACGACGTCGTCAACAAACCCGGAGGCACCGCGTACTGGTTCGGCCGCCTCGATGAAGTTGAAGTCGCAGGCAAGAGCGGAACATCGCAGGTTGCTTCCGAAGACTCTCGCTCACTGTTTATGCCATGTCGGAGCAAACCCTTCGAATCGCGCAACAACGCATGGTTCGTGGCGTTTGCCCCCTACGACAATCCCGAGATCGTCGTCGCAACCTTCGGAATGCACGAGTGCCTCGGCGCAGTCGCCTCGGGCCCCGTCGTAAAAGCGGTCATCAAAAAATTCTGGGAAAAGAAAAAGGCTCGCGAGAGCCTGCAAGGACCTCAGCCCGCATCGACCGCGATCAGATAGGTCTGACCGCAGTATTCGCATTTAAGGTCGATGGTCTTCGTCGGAGCGAGTTCCTTAGCGCCGCCCGAAAGATCTTCGCGTTCGCGCGGAGAGAGTAGGGCGAGCGCGCGTTTGGCGCGCTCTTCCGAGCACGTGCAATAGATCTGCAGCGGCACGGGTCTAAAGTACTGTGGCTTTGAACCGACGGTCAGCAGATGAATCATGAAATGCAGGGCTGCTTCGGAGTCATCCGGAATCGCCCACTCCGACAGCGGTCCCATCACGCTCATACGCTGATGCCAGAGCTGCAGACAGGCCTCTTTTTTTGCGGCATCGTCCTGCGGGAGCACGTGCACGAGATAACCGGCCGCTTGTGTAACCTTGAACGGGAACGCATCGCCACTGGCTTCGAGCTCAAGATCGCGTTCGATCTTCACGTTCAAACGAATGCCACAGCTTCGCTGCTCGGAATCCCGGAGATAGCGAACGATATCCTCTGCGACAGAACCTTCGGCTTCGACGAGGCCCGTCGTTGTGACCCCGCCGGGTTTCGTGCGACGGACCTGCAGAAGTCCGGCACCGAGACCGATCGTGAAATCCAACACCTCGGCCTGGGGGTTCTGTAAGGTTCCTCTGAGGCGACCCGATCCGAGGGAATCGGCATAGAGATGTCCAAAAGGACCGGCGACACTCCACTGGAGCTCGAGCTTTTCGTCGTCCTCGGAATCCGACATGGCTTGCAAAAGCGTGACGCCCAGAAGGCCCTGTCCCAAATGGCGAAGTGCGGTCGGATAGGACTGCAGACGTCGGCCCAGTTCGGCGACGAGTGCGCGCGCCTCGACTGCGACGATCACAGCCGATTTATCCTCAGAGAGGGCTTTGATGGACGACCCTAAAGGAGGCGTCTTCATCGGAAGGCTTTGCACGCCGCTCAGATCCTAAACGAGCCCAAAGGCGCCTAGAGAGCTTTGTTGAGAAGTTCTTCGATCACTTCACGGGGTTGATTGCCAACAATTTGGTCGAGCATCTTGCCGTTCTTGAAGAGAATCAAAGTGGGAATACCGCGGATGCCGAAGCGAGCGGGAACTTCACGGTTGGAATCGACATCCATCTTCGCGAATTTCACCTTGCCCACATAGGAGTGCGACATCTCTTCAAGCTTGGGGCTGAGAGCCTTACAAGGCCCGCACCAGGTTGCCCAGAAATCGACCAGCACGGGGCTAGAGGATTGTAGAACTTCGGTTTCGAAAGTGGTATCACTGATTTCGGTTAACGCCATACTTCCCTAGGTATAAAACGAATTATGAATCGCGACAAGCCAAGCTCCGGCCTAGCAGAAGGCCCGAATGAATCTCTGCCTTCTGTAGCTAACGCAGAGCGTAGGCACCCCCACTTTCGTGCGGTTCTTTTCGCCCTCCTTATTCCCTTCGTGCTGGACCTCTTCGATGGCGGGATTCTGCTGACGAGCGTTTTAGGATCGGCCCTCTGGGGACTTCTTATCACGGTAAGCATTTCCGCTCCTCGCACCCAAGACCCCAAGCTGCGCAAGATCTTCGTCCGCGCTCAGGCCTTCCTCTGGGGACTGTGGCTGTCCGCGTGGTGCGTGAGCCTGGTCGTCCATCACGCGAGCCTCAACCCCGAGGCGCTGCTCCTGCAGCCCGTCTCGAGAACCTGGCTTATCCGCACGCACGCGTTCCTCTTGGCCGGCGCTTCGGGTCTCGTACTTCTCTTCGGCTGCAGCTCCTTCGCAGGCCTCCTTCAAATGAGACGTCTTCAGAGCACATCCTGGAAACGCCGCTCCAGTCAGTTCCAACTGCCGTCGATCGAGAGCCTGGCTCGCGTTTCTTCGTCCGCCGTCTTCTGGGCTTTCACCGCCTGGGGCGTGGGACTCGCACTCGCCACGCTCACCCTCATCGTCTCGCTCGAATCACACACTCAGCTACGCGGCCTCTCGACGCTGGCCTCCGATCCTCAGATTCTCATGACCTGTCTGCTCTGGGTGCTACTCGGAGTTGCCTTCCTGATCCAGAATCGCAGCGCTATGGTTTCACGTCAGCGAGCGACCTGGCTCGCATCACTCGCGACCCTCTTCTGGTGCTCCCTCGCCGTCCAAGCCTGGATGAAAACGTCGAGCTTTCACGAGCCGCTGCGGTGGTTTCTCAAATGAGTCGCGATATCGAATCCCTGATCTGTCTCTCGCTGAGTAGTAAGAGTAATTTCTCAGCCTCCGAACGCGAACAAGCCAGCGTTCCTGCGGACCCCCAACTGCGCGCCTCGATCTTCAAAAACTGGCTCGACGATTTTCGCATCCTCGCGGGCGAAGACGCATCGCTGGTCTATCTCTCAACCTGTCACCGCATCGAGTTCTATACCTATGGAGTTCCCGAACAGGAACTCATCGGACGCTGGACCGAACTCTGCGGTCAAAACATTCTGAAGGCCGAACGCCGCTCGGGACTCGAGGCTTACGAACACCTCATTCGCGTGACTTCGAGTTTGGCGAGCGAAGTTCTCGGCGAAACTCAGATCACGGGTCAGATTCGCAAGGCCTTTGAAGAAGCTAAGCACCAAGGCTGGCTAAAGGGTCCCCTGCAACGCACTTTCGACGAAGCCTTGCGCGTGACCAAACGCGTCCGTGCCGAAACAAAAATCGGCACCGGCACCGTGAGCGTCGCACACGTCGCCGTGGATGGCGTCCAAGATGTTTTCGACGGGCTACAGGACAAACCCGTGCTGGTCGTAGGCGCAGGCAGCATGGCCGAACAAGCTCTGCAGCGTCTGATGAACATCGGCGTCGGCCGGATCACGTGGATCAACCGCTCCCAAGATCGACTGCTCAAGCATCCGCTCGCGGGTTATTGCCAGATCCTCGACTACTCGGAGATCTCACGCCTGGCGTGGGAGAATGCCGTCATCGTACTCGCTACGTCCTCGGAATCTCCGATCCTCCGACTCGAAGATGTGAAGAGCGCGAAAAAACGCCGGATGGAGCCGTGGAGCGGACCGCGCATCGTCCTTGACCTTGGACTTCCCCGCAATGCCGAGGAACGTTTGCACGGCTTCGAAGATTTCTGGGTGAGAAACGTCGACGAGTTCCGAGATATCGTCGATTTGGGCAGCCGCCAACGCCGAGAATCTTTGAAGCTCGCCGAGAAGATTGTGAGCGAAGAGCGCGCGGCCTTCGCAAGACTCTGGAATCACTGGGAACAAGGTTTACTCATCGGAGAACTTTTCAACGCGAGCAAGCAACTCATCGACGAAGAGCTTGCGCAGTTAAGTGTAGAAGAACGCCCTAAAATCGAGTATGTAGTTCGGAACGTTTATGCCAAGATGATGCACCAGCTTCTCTCGCATTTGAGATCTCTTGGAGAGGCCGAATCGAGACAAGCTTTGGAAATTCTTAACTTGGCGTGGGGGCAATCGGAAACTTCATGGCAAAAGCAATCGCAAGAGCTGGATCTAAAACTTCAAAGTCTTCTAAAAAATCCGCTTCTCAAACGGCTGAAGGAAAATCAGCATTGAAGAAAGCAATGGGTGGGCTCGCGAACGCGAAACCTGCACCCGTTACTACAACGGCTAAGAAAGCGACCGCGAAAAGCGTCGCCAAGCCCGTAGCCGCAAAAGCGTCGACCGCGAAAACCGCAACGGCCAAAACCGTAGCGAAAGCTCCCGCGAAGTCCGCGGCTGCTCCCATGACCACCAAAAAAACCGCGGCGCCCGTGGTACCCGTCGCGAAGCCCAAAGCTTCCTCCGGCGGCACCGGCCTCGAGTTCATCGGGACATTCCCGTTGCGCAAATCAGGCGACGGCAAGAAACTCGACAACAAAAAATCCAGCACAGGTCCCGTGTTCGACCCCGGAACATATAGCGTTACGACCTTCCAGACTCCGCTCTGCGAGACTTACGTCGACGAATTTAAAAGCATTTATATGAGTCGTCACAGCCAAGACGAGATCAAATTCAAGCTGGAGAAGTTTCCTCAGCTGGGTTCCGATCCCACTCCTGTAACTCAAGCGATTCTTGCGAAGATCCTCAATAAAGAACTCGACATGCTTCTTCTCAATATGAAGGACATCCCCCTTGATCTGCCTAAAGGTCTCACGATTGGCGCGGCTTTCAAACGCGAAGATCCCCGCGACGTGCTCGTCACTCGTGCGACCTACGGTGCGATCCAAGAGCTTCCCTACCAAGCCAATATCGCGGCGAACTCCAAACGTCGCGTGATGCAGATCCGCGCCCTACGCCCCGATCTCCACGTGGTCTCTTCGCTCGGCAACATTCACCAGCGTTTGGATCTGATGGAGAAGGGCGAAGTCGATGCACTTCTGCTCTCGTGGTCGAGTCTTCGGAGACTCAATCTCTCGCCTCGCTACTACGTCTCGCTGCAAGCCGACCTGATGGTGCCCGCGCCGTGCCAAGGTTCCGTGGGCGTTATCTGCCGCGACGACGACGAATCTCTGCTCTCGAAACTTCGTTACGTGGAAGACTCCGAAGCGTCGTGGTCAAGCCGCTGTGAACGCGCTTTCCTGGCCAAGATGGGCGGACGTCCCGGAGCTCCGATTGGCGCTCTTGCTCACCGCAAAGGGACCCAAGATCCGTGGATCCTCGACATCGCCGTCGGCGATCCCACTTCAGGCGAGGTCCTCAAGCACCGCGAGATCGGCACCAGCCGCTGCAAACCCGAATCATTGGCCGACAAAGCCTTTTCGGGCGTGCTCGGTAAGGGCGCCCGCCGCTTCATGTACCTCTAAGCCCACGCGACGATGCGAGCCAGCGGCGTTCTCAGTCGCTGGAGTGCACTTTTGCCCACGGCGCTCCTTGCGGCCTTACTGGCTCGCATCGTCGCGTGGGCTTATACAAAAGACGCTTCTTAGATCAGCGCTACGGGCTCTAGCATGCGTGGAACCATCTTTGCGAATTCGTCGACCCACATATCCTCGGAGTCGAGGCAGGGAATCAGCGTCAGCTCTTCGCCGCCATGAGCACGGAAGGCTTCTGCTTCGCGAATCTGGATTTCTTCGAGGGTCTCCAGACAGTCGGTCACGAAACTGGGGCAGAACACGAAAATTTTTTTGTAACCGCGTTCCGCAAGGTCGCGAATGACGAAATCTGTGTAGGGCTTGATCCACGGGGTACGTCCGAGGCGAGATTGGAAAGAAACGCTGTACTGCGCTTGCTTGATGCCGAGCGCCTTGGCGAGCAAACGCGCGGTCGAAAAACTCTGCGCACGGTAGCAATCTCGATTTCGCGACGTGAGCTCGTCGCAACAGCTTCCGCGTGGTGTGAGGCATTGCCCCGGCTCGTAGGTCGGGAGCTTGGAGAGATGCCGCTCAGGAATTCCGTGGAAACTCATGAGCACGTAAGTCTTATCGTCGATGACGGGGGGGAGTAGCTTGCGCCCCTGCGATGCAAAGGATGCAATGAATTCCGGCTCCGAGTGGAAGGGCTTCAACCAGGCAACCTCGCCCTTATACTCGAATTTTTTAAGGGCCCTCTGACACTCGCGTAAGACCGTTTCGTTGGAGGAAAGAGCGTACTGCGGATACATCGCGCACAAAGTAATCTTCTCGGGATTTTTCGCGACCACGTCTTTGAGGACGGATTCAACGGAAGGTTGGGCATAGCGCATCGCCATGGTGACTTCGACGTTTTTGCCCATGCGCCGCTGGAGCTTAGCGACGAAATTTTCGGTATTGAAAATCAGAGGCGAACCGCGCTCGGCATTCCAAATTGAAGCATAGGCACGTCCGGATTTTCGAGGTCTCACCCAGGTGATGACTCCGAACACCAGCGCCGCACGCGAAATCCAGGGGAGGTCGATAACGAGAGGATCCATCAGAAACTGATGGAGAAAAGAACGCACGTGTTTTGGCGTCGGACTCTTCGGAGAACCTAAATTAAGAACCACCAGGCTTTCAGACATCGATCAATCTCTCCCGTATCAAAGTTTTCGCAGCCGTAAAAATTCGGCTCAATCCCAGAGTACCTGTAAAGTTCCCGAAGACGTCGACATTCTCGCGTTTTCCGAAGTTCTCCAGATCACACTCCTTGAGCGTGGTTTCGAGGGCGACGGTGTAGTGAGGGATGCCTTTCTCCCAAAAGTAACATTCAAAGAGTTCCGGCGCGAGATCCCGACCGCTGATAGCTGCGCGCTCCGCCACGATGAGTTGGCGCAAAGCATTCTCGTCGCCCCAGCTGCCGAGCGCTTTAAGGCCTTCCCCGGAATAGATCCACGTTTCCGAGACCTGTTCAGAGCGTTTCTCGAAGATCAGATCGTTTCTAAGCACGCCCAACGCTTCAACATCCTCACCGCGAGGGAAAAGCGCTCCAAAACCTTGGGGCATCTTCTTTTCGCCTTCCGGCCGCTTCCACACGGTGGTGGCCGTCGCTACGGAGCGCATCTCGATCGACTTGAGCGACGCGGCGAGGGCAGGGAAGTCCTTTTCGAGAATTACCGACGAGGCTAGCGGAGGCACGGCGAGAAAGACATGATTCCCTGCTCGACGCAGTTCCGATAGCTCGTCGGGTCCGAAAGAATGGCCGACTTTGATCTCGACCCCAGGATGAGTCTCGAGGTAGCGACGCATCGCCTGAGCAAGCGCGCCCATGCCTTCGGGATGTGTATAACTACCGCGTCGCCTTGAAGGAGCTTTCTGGGGGGTTTTCGGAGTAAAGAAGCGAGACAAGATCAAAGAGGCGCTCATGCGCGACGGATCCCCGGCATAAATACCCTGAAGAGCGGTTTCAAGTAGCACGCGCCCTGCCGTGCGTCCCAACACGCGTTGCCCCCATGCCGAAATCGTTTCAAGCGAACGCGGCTTCCAGCCTCGTGGGTTGCAGAGCAGCTTAAAAACGAGACCCAGCGTCTCCAAGATTCCTAACGGCCAACGCCGGAACTTAGACGCGCGGTAAATGAAACGGCGGCGGCTTTCGGGGCGAGTACCGATAAAACGAATTCCTAAATCTTTCTCAAGCTCCGCAAAATCCGACGACCACAAAAAAGCATTAGCCGCTGTTTCGACGAGATTCCCCTTCGTGCGGTGAGACGAAAGCAAACCGCCCACGATCTGCTTCTCTTCTAATAGCCGCACCCGAGCGCCGCTCTTCGCAGCCCAATAGGCAAGGCTCAGACCGGAGAAACCAGCGCCGACGACGATACAGGAGCGTGGGGAGGTCATGAATATCTCAGCGTTTCGCAAAAAATTCGCGAATACGATCGACCGCGAAACGAATGTGTTTTTCGGGCGTCTTCGGGAGCACTCCATGTCCGAGACCCGAGACCCAACCCCGTCGTTCGTATTGAGAGAGCGGTGCGAATTCTTCCAGATAGGACTCGAGTGAAGCCTTGAAGGCATCGGTTTCAGTGAGAAGAAGATTTTGATCGTAGTTGCCTTGAATGAAAATGCTGCGTTCCTTCGAGGTTTCCTTCAGGACGTTCGGAAGCGAAAAGCGATGATCGAAACCAAGTCCCGCAAGCGGGGTCGCTTCGTCGAGCCAGCCCGAACCTGCGAAATGATCCCGAGTCCCGCCCTTCATGTAGTAACCGAGCTTTTTCGGGAACGCGTCGATGAGGGACTGCACGTGCGGACGCACCAGATTATTGAACGCGAAAGGCGCGAGCTCGCCGGCCGCCGTATCGAAGAGCATGACGAGTTCCGCGCCCGCATCGAGTTGAAGCGCGATATTACGTTTCAACAGCGGAACGAGCGTACCCATGAAGCTTTCAAAAAGTTCCCTGTGGCCCTTGGACTCGACGAGGTTGCCTTTGTGCGAACCATGAACGGCATAAACAAAGAGCGTCCACGGCGCACCGACGAACCCGATCAGACTCTTGTCTTTTGGAAGCAGCTCGCGGGTTGCGCGAACGGCTTCGGCCTGGAACATAAGACCTTGAAGAGCTTCTTCGCCGGACTTGAGGCGAGACCAATTCTCGGGATTCAAGTGGAATCCGAGTTGAGGGCCCTTCGCGTCGGTGTACTCGAGCCCCATGCCGAGGGCCTCGAGAGGAAAGAGCAAATCACTGAAGAGAATCGAAACATCGAAATCGAAATCGCGGATCGGGCCGAGCGCGGTCTCTGCGGCCAGTTCGGGAATCTTGCAAAGTTCCATGAAACTGTGTTTCGCGCGCAGTCCTTGATAGTGCGAATGATAGCGCCCCGCCTGGCGCATCATCCAGATGGGGGGAACGGCTTGGGCTTTGCCGTGAAGAGCATTTTGAAAACGTTCGTTCATGTTATTGCGTTCTCTTTCTTCGGAGAATTTTTTCCGCTGCGGCAGTTACGCCAGTGATCGACGTCGAGATAGACGGCGACGCTACCCCCTGCGGCGACGACCTTCGGAGTGATAAGACGCGACGTATAGCCCGCGCCGGAGGCGTGCCGAAGCACGCGTTGCAAA
>JBDSDI010000232.1:0-8141 GCA_039920645.1 Bdellovibrionota bacterium
GCCTACATTGCCCAGGATCCCGAAGCCAAAGTCGCCTGTGAAACACTCGTCACCACCGACCGCGTCGTGGTCGCTGGCGAGATCAAGGCTCATCTTAAAACTCCCGTCGACGTCGACGCGCTCGTGCGCAAGGCCATCTCCGAAATTGGCTACACGCACGCCGATATCGGCTTCGATGCGAAGACATGCAAAATCGAAAATATCCTTCACGAGCAGAGTGCCGACATTCGTCAAGGCGTCGAGCGTGAAGACGAACTTGGAGCGGGGGACCAGGGCAGGATGTTCGGTTATGCCTGTCGCGAAACGGCCGAGCTCATGCCCGCGCCGATCGCTCTCGCTCATCGTCTGACCCGCGAGCTGAGTCGCTTGCGTAAATCCGGCGAGCAGGCGTGGATCCGCCCTGACGGCAAGGCCCAAGTCACTCTCGAGTACGCGGACGGCAAGCCCGTCGGTATTCATACCCTCGTCCTCTCAACTCAGCATTCTCCGGACATCAGCCAAGGGAAGCTGTCCGAGCTTATCAAGTCCGAACTCTTCGCCAAGGTCTTGCCTAAGGAATGGATGGCCAAAAGTCCGCGCATGTTCATCAATCCGACCGGACGCTTTGTTATCGGCGGCCCCCACGGCGACTGCGGCCTCACGGGCCGTAAAATCATCGTCGATACCTACGGCGGCATGGCTCCCCATGGCGGCGGCGCTTTCAGCGGCAAAGACCCTTCGAAGGTCGATCGTTCTGCGGCGTACCTCGCGCGTTACATCGCCAAGAACGTCGTAGCCGCAGGACTCGCGGATCGTTTTCAAGTCCAACTGGCCTACGCGATCGGTGTCCCAGAACCTGTAAGTTTTCATCTCGAAGACTTCGGAACCTCGAAAGTCGATCTTACGAAACTCGAAAAAGTCCTTCGTGAAATCTTCCCCGCACGTCCCGGTCACTTCATTAATACGATGAACCTCAAGCGCCCCATCTACCGCAAGACGACGGCCTACGGTCACTTCGGTCGTGAGGACGCAGACTTCACCTGGGAATCGACCGACAAAGCCGCTCTTCTTCGCAAGGAATTCGGAGCCTAAGCGCTCCGGAATCGCTGCGGATGATCTTTATCACGGCCATCTTCTTCGCGATTTTTCTGGGCTCGGTCTTTTTCGCGCTGGAGCTTCGCAGTCGACGTCTCCGTGGTCTGAAGCCCGGGAACATGCGCGACATGTGGATCTACTCGCAGAAAAAAGCCGCTCCCCATCTCCGCTATCCTGCGTTGCTCTTTGCGTTGATGACGCTGTTCTTTTTTCAGATCTGGGAAGCATTCTTACGTTTTATGCTTCAACGCGATTCTTACGTCATACTTTTCCTAGTCGGTTTCTCGATGGTCATGACTGCGATCGTTCTCCGGCAAAAGAGACTGGCTTCGAAGACGGAGACAGACCTTAGGCTGGGCAGTCTGACCTTAGTGCTGACGTGCCTCGGTCTCTCGGTGCTGCTCAACTCGTGGGGCACAATTCTCTTCATCCCCTGGGTCTATTTCCGCGCAAGCTTCCTCCCAAAGCGTCTCGGCTAAAACATGCCGCGCTGCCCTTGCGGGTCATAGAGATAGGCCCTAGGATTTTTTAATGCTGTATTGGTGGCTCTACTCTTTCGAAAACGAATTTTCTGCCTTCAACGTCTTCCGGTACATCACCTTCCGTTCGGGAATGGCGGCTCTTACCGCGCTCGCAGTGGTCCTGATTCTTGGCAAACCCTACATCCGCTGGGTGCAGAAAAAACAGTACGGCCAAGCTGTGCGCGACGACGGACCTCAAACGCATCTCAAGAAAAAGGGAACTCCTACAATGGGAGGTCTGCTTATTCTTGCGGGGCTCACGGTGGGAGTCCTTCTCTGGGCCGATCTCTCGAATGCCTACATCTGGCTTTTGCTTGCGATCACCTGGGGCTACGGCGCGATTGGCTTTCTCGATGACGCCAAGAAAATTCTCTACAAGGACCCCAAGGGACTCGCGAGTCGTTGGAAATTGCGTCTGCAAGTTATCGTCGCCCTCTTCGTGGCGTGGGGACTCTACAGCGTTCAAAAAGATTTGCCGATCTCAGGGCACCTCTTCTTCCCGATCTTCAAACATTTCTCTCTCGATCTTGGGCCGTGGTACATCGCCTTTGCCGTCTTCGTGATGGTCGGTACTTCGAACGCGGTGAATCTCACCGACGGTCTCGATGGACTCGCGATCGGACCGAGCATCGTGAGTATCGGAGCTTTCTTTCTGCTCTGCTATCTTGGTGGCAACGCCGTCTTCGCGAATTATCTTCAAATCCCTCACATTCCGAACGTCGGCGAGTTGGGAGTTTTCTGCGCTGCGTTATTGGCGGCAGGTGTAGGATTCCTCTGGTTTAACACTTATCCAGCACAAGTTTTCATGGGAGATGTGGGTGCTCTCGCTCTTGGCGGCGCACTCGGTGCACTCGCAGTGGCAACCAAGCACGAGATTCTTCTTGTCATCCTGGGCGGTATTTTCGTATTGGAAACCTTGTCAGTGATCGTGCAAGTCGTCTCGTTCAAACTTACGGGGCGGCGCGTCTTTAAGATGGCTCCTTTGCACCATCACTTTGAGCTCCTGGGTTGGCCAGAGCCGAAGGTGATTGTCCGCTTCTGGATCGTTTCCTTCTTGCTGGCCCTCGTCGCGCTGAGTACATTGAAACTCCGCTAAACGAGTTCGCACACAAGAGCTCTTGTTCGCTCGAGAGAAGGGATACAGCATGTCAGCATCTTTAGGTCTCAAGGGTAGAAAAGCCGTTGTCCTCGGAATCAATCCAAGCGGCGTCGAACTCGTGAAGTTCCTCGTTCGCAAAGGCGCAGAAGTCGTTCTCGCCGATTCCAAGAGCGCCGAGTCCACCAAGGAATTCGTCGAAGAAAATCTCGACGTCAGCAAAGTCCAGATCGAGTCCGGCGATTACAACGTCAAGACTTTCGAAGGCGCTGCTCTCGTTATCGTTGCGTCCGGCATTCCTCTCGATCTCCCCGTCCTGGAAGCCGCGCGTACTGCGGGCGTTCAAGTCGTTACGGAAATCGAATTCGTTTCTCTCTACAGTGAAACTCCGCTGATCGCCGTCGCCGGCACCAACGGCAAGTCCACGACAGCGTACCTCATCGAAAAGATGCTCGAAGCCTCCGGCAAAAAAGCCCTTTCGAACGTGAGCCTGCCGCTTGCACGTCATCTGAATCTTACACAACCCGTCGATTTTCTCGTCGCGGTTTCGACGAGCTTCCAGCTCGAGGGAACGCGTTCCTTTAAGCCGAAGGCCGTGGTCTTCACGAACTTCTCGGAAGACCATCTCGATAAGTACCCCAACATCGAGACCTACTACGCAGCGAACCGCGAAGTGTTCAAGAACTCCTGCTCGCAGACTCTTCATGTCGTCAACGGCATGAATCCCCAAGTCCAGCAGATGATTCAAGGTGTTGCCGGAAACTTCGTTCCTTTCTTCACGGAGACTCTCCTCCCTGCTGGAATCAATGGTGCGACGGGCACTCGTCTGGAGATCACGTTCCGCACGGCAACAACGGATGGCGTCGAGAAGATCTCAACGCTCGATCTCAAGAACTTCCGCCTGCGGGGTGCCCATAACCGCGAGAACCTGATGGCTGCCAGCCTTGTTGCTCTTGGTCTTGGCGTGACGATCGAGCAGATCCAAAGCGTTGTCGAAACCATTCGCGCTCTTCCTCACCGTCTCGAGTTTGTGAAACGTCTGAACTCGGTCGCTTTCTACGACGATTCCTGCGCTTCGAACCCCGTTGCTACGATCCAGTCGTTGCAGGCTTTCACCGAGCCCGTGATCTTGATCGCTGGCGGTCGTGACAAGAACCTCGTTTATGAAGGCCTTGCTCCTCACATCCGTCAACGCGTAAAGAACTTGATCCTCGTCGGCGAAGCCAAAGAGAAAATCAATCGCTACATCGGCGACTTCACCGAGACCTTCCTCGTCGGCACGATCGAAGAAGCCGTTATCGTTGCTTACCAAAAGTCCCGCTCCGGCGACGTGATCCTTTTGAGCCCTGCATGCGCTCCGAACGATCAGTTCGCGAGCCACGATCTGAAGGGCGATTACTTCAAAGACCTGATTGGTCAAATTGCTCAACCGCGCCGTCCGAACGTTCTCTGACATTCGCACGTTTAATCGCTTATTCACAAAAAACCCTTCATTCAGATAGAATTGAATGAGGGGTTTTTTATTTTGATGCGTTCAAGATTTCTCGTTCAAGACCGCCTCTTTTTCGCGCTTGTCGTCACGCTCGCCCTTTGCGGACTCGTGATGGTCTACTCGGCATCGAGCGTGATTGCGTACGATCGTTTTGGCGATTCCTGGTTCTACTTCAAACGCCAGCTCGTCTTCGTGCTCGGCGGAATGTTCTGTCTCTGGGTTGCTCTCGCGAGCGACTATCATAAATGGATCCAAAACGGCGGATATGTCCTCGGTCTCGCGATCCTCATGCTCGTCGCAGTAAAAATTCCTGGCATTGGAACTTACGGTGGCGGTGCGCAGCGATGGCTCTCCATCGGAGGTATTGGTTTTCAGCCGGCCGAGTTCACGAAGATTGCGTGCGTGATCTATATGACTTGGGCGCTCGTGCGCAAAGGCGATAACGTAAAGAGCTTCACGTACGGGCTGCTTCCGATGGGTCTTGTTGCGGGCCTTCTCGCGGGTCTCCTTATGCTTCAACCCGATTTCGGCAATGCGGTTATCACGGTCCTTGTCGCGGGCGTTATGCTCTTTCTGGCGGGCGGTCGCATTGCTTATCTTCTCGGCAGCGCGCTGACGCTCGCTCCTGTCGCCTGGTTCGTGATGATGGGGGCGGACTATCGGCGGCGCCGCATGCTCGCATTCCTCGATCCGTGGGCCGATCCGCGCAATACGAGTTATCAAATCGTTCAGTCCTTTACGGCATTCTTTTCCGGAGGAATGTGGGGACAAGGCCTCGGCAATGGCCAGGAGAAACTTCACTATCTTCCCGAAGTGCATACGGACTTCATTGCCGCGGTCGTGGGTGAAGAACTCGGCTTCGTCGCACTTGTCGTTCTCATTCTCGCGTTCCTGCTACTCACGTGGCGTGGATACAAGATCGCGCTCAACGCTCCCGATCGTTCGGGCTTTTTGCTCGCGGCCGGTTGTACGACCGTAATCGCGTTCCAAGTGGTTCTTAATCTCGGAGTCGTCATGGGTCTTCTTCCGACCAAGGGACTTCCTCTTCCATTCTTCTCACACGGCGGCTCGTCTCTCTTGATGACTTTCCTCGCTTCAGGCCTGGTTCTCTCAGTCGCGCGTCTCTCGACGGGTAAGTCGACGGAGGCTCTGTAGGCCGATGGTATCTAGAAAAATTTGGATCGTTGCGGCTGGCACGGGCGGACACATCTTCCCGGGACTCAGCCTCGCGAAAACCATTCTCGAAAAAGATCCCTCTGCTCAAATTGAATTTTTTGGAACTGAGGACCGTCTCGAAGCGCGCCTGGTTCCTGAACATGGATTCAAGCTACGCTTTCTCACGGCCGGTCGGTGGAAAGGGCGCGGAGTCGTCGGCAAAGTCTTAGGTCTTTTCTCGCTAGTAGGCGGTTACGTTCAAGCACTGTCGATCATCCTCCGCGAAGGGCGCCCGCGTTTTTTGATGAGCGTCGGCGGTTACGTTTCGCTCCCTATGGCGATGGCCTGCGGAACTTGCGGTGTCCCCGTATTCCTTCTCGAACCCAATATTCGTGCGGGTCTAGCGAATCGTGTGGTCTCACGTTGGGCCCGTTTTGCGTTCTGCTCTCCCGGAGCTGATGCCACGCAACTTTTTTCTTGTCCGGTCGAAGACTTGGGAAGCCCACTTCGAGGTGAAATACGTCCGATCGAAATCCGAGATCCCGTGAAGAAACTGCTTGTACTTGGCGGCTCTCAAGGTGCGAAGGTCCTCAACGAAGCTGTACTGCGCGCCTATAAGAAACTCGGTCTCAAAGAAAAAGGAATCACTCTCAAACTTCAAAGCGGCGAAGCGCATCTTCGTGCTGCCGGAGAAGTTAAAGCCGAGCTCGGTCTCGGGTCCGAAGTCGAACTTCTCAGCTTCATCAAAGATATTCCGGCCGTCATTGCGGCAAGCGACGTCGTCGTAGCCCGCGCCGGAGCAATGACCGTGGCGGAACTCGCGGCAGCAGGCATGCCGACCGTATTTGTTCCGTTTCCTTTTGCCGCCGACGATCATCAGCGCAAAAATGCCGAGCTGCTCGCGCACGACGGGGCCGCGTGGTGCGTCGATCAAAGAGACGAGTACTTCAAATCGAAGCTCGAAGAATACATCCTGAAACTTTGCGTTCCGGGACAGGCTTCGTTCGACTTGAGAACGGCCGTGGCCAAGCGCTTCATTCACTGGGCGAGACCTCGGGCTTCGGACGATATCGCGCAGAGACTGCTTGCCCTCACGGGAAGCGGAAAGTAATGGAGTATCACGATGGCCTTTAAGCTTTTTGAGTTGGTAGCGGCGTATCGCAAGTACGATCCAGCCACCAAGTCTTCCGCCGAAATTCTTTTCCTCTATCCGGGAGTAAAGGCGCAGTTTCTTCATGCCTGCTCGCATCAGTGCTTCCTTGCGGGCATTCCCTTCATTCCGCGTCTCATCTCCGAAATCGGTCGTTTCTTGACCGGCATCGACATCCATCCCGGCGCCAAGATCGGTCGTCGGGTGATTATGGATCACGGAACGGGCATCGTCATCGGCGAGACGGCCGAAGTCCATGACGATGTGTTGATCTATCAAGGCGTCACTTTAGGCGGAACTTCGCTCGAGCGCGTGAAGCGCCATCCGACCATTGAGAGAAACTGCGTGATCGGCTCCGGAGCGAAAATTCTCGGCAACATCATCGTTGCCGAAGGCTCGCGTGTCGGCGCCAACAGCGTCGTCGTAAAAAGCGTACCTCCGGCTTCGACGGTCGTCGGCGTGCCCGCACGTATCGTACAAAGCGGAGGCGGCGTGCGCGAAGGCGAAGAGCTCGAGCACGGCCGCTTGCCTGATCCGGTCAACCAACGCTGCCTTGAACTCGAAGCGCGCCTTGCCGTCCTTGAGAGCCGCTTAGGACTTGCTCCACCTACGGACAGGGCCTAGGAAAAATACATGTCTCTTGTTGCTCGCACACGTCGCGTCCATTTTGTCGGAATCGGTGGAGTCGGCATGTCAGGTTTAGCGGAGATTCTCTGTCGCTCAGGACATTTCGTCAGTGGCAGCGACCAGTCCGCGTCGGACACCGTTGAAGCTCTGAGAAAGCTCGGGGCTCACATTCAAATCGGTCATGGCGAAGAAATCGTTGTGAAATCGAAACCCGATGTTGTCGTTTACTCGACGGCGGTCTCCCATGAAAACCCAGAACTGCGCTATGCCCGGCGCGAGAGGATTCCGATCATTCGCCGAGCCGAAATGCTCGCGGAACTCATGCGTCTTCGTCGCGGCATCGCGATTGCGGGTAGCCACGGCAAGACGACCACCACGGGTCTCGTCGCGCTTATTCTTCAAGAAGCGGGTCTCGATCCTGCGGTCGTGATCGGTGGGCGTTTCGACGCCATCGGCGCGAACGCGACGTGGGGTCAGGGGCAATGGCTCGTCGCCGAAGCCGACGAGAGCGACGGAAGCTTCCTGAGACTTTCTCCGGAACTTGCTGTGGTTACAAACATCGATCGCGAACACCTTAATCATTACGGAACTTTCGAGAAGACGATCGAAGCGTTCGAGGAATTCCTCGATCGCCTTCCGTTCTACGGTCGAGCCGTTCTTTGCTCCGACTGCGATATCACTCGCAAGATCAATACGACTCTTCAGAAGCCTTCGTGGACTTACGGATTCGACGTCAACCATAAGCCCGACTTCTGGATCGAGCTCATCGAGAACTCAGCGCATCCGCGCTTCAGGATCCATCGTTATTCCGGCAGTCGTGCGGAAAACGAAGAGGGCAAGTACACTCTTTGGCTCGAGGTGACGCTGTCTGTGCCCGGAGTTCATAACGTCCTGAACGCCACGGCCGCCGCGATCGTTGCGCGCGAACTCGAAACCAAAGACGCAGTCATCTTGAAGGCCCTTGAGAAATTCAAGGGCGTACGTCGCCGCTTCGATCTCCGGGGTCAATGGGCCGCTGGACCCCTT
>JBDSDI010000233.1:0-2601 GCA_039920645.1 Bdellovibrionota bacterium
CCTTTTACTGGGCCTTACGGGGACCTCTACCGGACCTACGTCCCTCATTTATCGCAGCGTCGATGGCGGAGACACCTGGTACCTTGTGCAGTCTCGCCTCGCCAGCGATTTCTTTAAGGAAGCACTCGCGGTGAGCCTCCTCGAACATTGGACCGACCAGAACAGTATCGTTCACGTTTCTCGCCCCGTCGGTTTTGTCTTGTTGGATTCCATGCATATCTTAACGCCGGATGGAGGAGAGGGGCTCTAAGAAAACCTCTCCCTCGTTTAGAAAAATGCGTTGAGCATCAGATTGAGCTGGTAGCGATTGTACGAGAAACTCTCCGCAGAAAAGTTTTTCGAAAGTACGAGCTGCGCGCGTGCTTCGAACTTGTCGCTCAACGAATGAGCGAGAGAACTCGTTGTGGTCACCAAGTAATCCTTACGCGACGACGTGCTTTGGAAATAGAACGTACCGCGAAGTGCCGCGTCTTGGGAAAACTTGAGCTTGAGCGTCTCCGGGCCGACCGGTTGTTCGTAACTGCCGGTGGCGCCGAGCATGACGTAGCGAGGCTCCTTACCTTTTGAGGCCTTGTACTCCCATTCGCCGCCAGGTCCCCAAAGTTTTGTTCCGTGCTGTTCGCGTAGGCGATGCGATCCCGAGACAAGCCATCCCGTGCCGTCATTTGCCGCATCGACGGGAACAGCTTCGGGGGCCTGATGACTCACCTCAAACGAATGCAACCACACATGATCGAGCTGCTGGCCAGCGACATCCAACGTGCTGCGACTGCCGTCCCAGCGCAGACCATAGCTCGTGAGGTATTTCGCACTCGATCCGATCTTGCCAAGATAAGTCAGTCCGTACTTCGCGTCGATCGCATGGTGAAAGCCGATATCTTCGCCCCACTCCACGCTGGTCCCGAACGAATGCGACTGCAGATCCGAGGTCGGCGCGATCTCAGAGTTCAGATATCCGAGCATCAAATAACTGTAATGCAACTTGTTGCCGAGCTTGCGCAAGAGAGGGTTCTTGAAATCGATGTAAGCCAGGCCGAGATAGGTCGCCGACGCTCCCGAATCCAGATTCAGGTCCGAAGGCTGAATGCTCGTCGGCAGTGAGAGCGCGTTTGAATCCCATCCGAGACCGGCGCTCGCCATGATGGAAAAGAGTTTTTTCGCGTAACGATCGGCCGCTTTCTTGTCTTCGAGAAGAGCCAGCTTGTCTTTAGCGAGAGCGACGATGCCCTGATCTTTTGCGAAATCGACCGTGTCGAGATAAGCGCTTTCGGCTCCGTCGAAATCTTCTTGGGCCTCGGCCACAACGCCGAGATAGAAGCGCGCCGCGTCCTCGTAGCGTTCCGAGTTGGTTTGCATGAGCATTTGGAAGCGCTCGTGCGCAACTTTGAGATCCGACCGGTCAAGTGCACAGAGCGCACCGTAGTAGCGGGAATCTTCGAGGTAAGGCCCCGGGGTTTGCAGCTCTTCGAAACCGTTTCCGACTTCACGGCAACCCATCTGATGGAATTTCGAGAGCGCACGACCGAAAAGCGCTTTGTTCTGCTCTTCTGCATTGAGATCGTCTTTCATCGAACCCAAGAGGCCATCGAAGCCAACGAGCGAAAGATCGTATTTTTTATCAAGGACCTGCTGCCAGGATTTTTCGAGTTGAGCGATCGCGACCTTGCGACGTGCGGCCTTCGCCTTCACGGGATCCTCCGTGGAAACGACTTTGTTCGGAACCGCGATTGGACCGAGCGCCATTGCGGTCGGAGCAAGATCAAAGAACAAGGCAGGGGGTTCTTCTCGGGTTCTCATCACGGACATCGCTTCACGAGCGAGCCACAGATCCTTCGTCGAAGGGTTCGGTGCCCACGATTCGATACCGGCATCCCACTGCCCGCGTACGCTGCGACGGTGAGATGTAGAAAAGATCCGGTAGAACTCGAAGTCCGTAGCGCGAGGCGCAGCGGATTCATCGACTCCGAGATTTTTTAGAAGATGAGGAGTCAGACGCGCTTTGCCGTAGACACCCAAGAGCACGGATTTTCCGGTCGGCTTGTAGCGAATGAAGAGCTCATCACGGCGTATCTCTCCCGTTTCGTTCTTTGCTTGTGGCACCCGAATCCAAGTTTGTGTCGCGGCACCCGCGTTTTGCGGTCCCAAGACCAGCAGGCAAAGGGCGATAAAGAGGGTGTTTCTTAACCGTGGCTTAACAAAGGAACGCATCACGTGAAATTAAAACGAAAGTCATGGCATTTGCACAGGGGCTGGCGATATTTACTTCAGTTTTTTAGGGGGAGATTCGATAAACTAATAGAATATGCGCGGTGCAGGACGTCTTATCAACAACGTTATCCCCTTAGGTTTTTGTCTCCTCGCGGGCCTTTGCCCCGAGCTGTCCCGCGCGGGACCGGCGGAGGCGGGCAAGATCATGCTCGTAAAGGGCGATGTCTTCATCCTGGGAGCCAAAGACAAGAGCGTCGTGGCCGACCCCTTGGGCAAACGCGGACGTAATACCCAAAAGGGGTCGTCCTTCTTCGAGGGCGAGACCGTGCAGACCAAAGACGGTGCGCGCGTTAAACTTCTCTTCGTCGAAGGTGGCAACGAAATCGTTCTCGG
>JBDSDI010000234.1:0-9773 GCA_039920645.1 Bdellovibrionota bacterium
TCAAGCCGATGAGCAAGGTTGCGACGGAGACGATACCCAAAAGAAGGTGATTGAGGTTCAAGAGACCTGCGAAGGCCTCGTCCTCTGGAATTTCGACGAAGAGCGTCCATTTACGGCCAAGCACTTCGACCACGTTGTAGGCGCCAACGACCGAGGTGCCGTCATAGGTGTGGGAGAGCTCAACGCCTTGAGCACCGGTGCGCGACTTATTGAGGGCTTCGGTCTTAAGCGAGAACTTCTCCGGATGACGGAAGGAGTTCATAACGCTGTAACTGTCTTTGTTGCGGAAAGTGTCGGTTCGTAGCATCCCGTCATCGGTACCGACGACGTAAGACTCTCCGCCTTTGCCAAGACCCGCGCGTTTGGAAACGACTCCACTCACGTGCTCAAGCGGGATCTGAACGATGAAGACGCCAATCAGCTCGCCGTGCTCATAGACGGGGGCGCTGAGGAACGATGCGGGCGCCTCGTAAGAAGGAGTGTAAAGAGCGTAGTCTTCGAACCAGACTTTGCCTTCTTTGAGTTTCTTGGCGGCTTGGAAAGCACGACCGAGACCCGTGTTCGCGTAAGCGCCACGAGTCAGCGAGGTTCCGAAATCGAGTTCTTTGAAGACGGTATAGACAACGCGACCGGCGTCGGGAGTGACAAGAAAAATGTCGTAGAATCCGTAGCGTTCCAGTTCGGATTTGAAGAAGGGATGGAGTTCTTCGTGATCATGAGCGTAGGTCGTCTTGATGGGCGAGCTAACCATCTCGTGCTTCGAGCCGAGGGCCGAGGGATTCTGAGAAATAAACGAGAACTGGGCCCAGCGCGCGGGATTATCGAGCTGACCGAAGAGCGAGGAAGGATCGACCGAGCCCCCGTCCGACTTTTCTTTGTAGGCCTTAGCGAAGTCGCCCGTGTAGTAGCTCTCCAAGGAACTTGCGACGCGCGGGGCTTCGCCCTTTGCTTCGGATTCGATGGTGTAGAAGCTCTTGCTCATGCGATGCAGACCCTCGCGCACGTTCGGGTTGACCGCGAAGCCCTTAACGAGGTTTTCCTGCATGTCGAAGTAGCCTTTAATTTCCTGCTCCTTGATTTCGGAAAGGGCTTCGACTTTGGATAGCGACGCTTCCTGGAGTTCTTTCTTGGCTTTGGTATAAGAGACGAAATTGATCAACGCCATTGGGACCAGGCCGGCCCCTACGAAAGCAAAGATGAGTTTTTTCTTCAGACTGAATTGATACATATTTTCCCCTTAAGCCGCGACGCGCGCGGTTCCTCCTGCAGGCCCGATTTCCAACAGGCGATGCATGTTGAGAATCAAAACGAGTTCGTCGGATTTTTTGATGACGCCTTCAACGTATTTCGCGACGGGATCGGACTCCCGAACCGGAGCGGCGACCACTTCACCTTCATTCAGATTGAGCACGCGATTGACGGCATCAACGATGACACCCATCTCTCCACGCTCCGTCTCGACGACGACAACGACCTCGCGGGCATCGGCATTAGCGGCGGGTTTCTTGCCGAAGATCCTCTTGCGAAGATCGACGACGCCAAGAATTTTGCCGCGGAGGTTCATCATGCCTTCAAAAAAGGCGGGCATGTTGGGAAGTGCGGTGATATCGGGAACCGAAATGACTTCTCTTACGCTGAGGAGCGGAAGAGCGCACACCTGTCCTGATACCGAAATTTCTAAAAATCTATTGTCCGTCATGCTGCCACATTTTCCTTCCAGTCTTTAAGAGTTACGTCGGATTCGAAGAGTTCCGTCATATTCACGATAAGAGTCGGGCGGCCATCGCCGAGAATACAACTTCCCAGCCAGCCCTTTTGTTTACGAATGTCTTCGCCGAGAGGCTTTACAACAATCTGCTGGGTCGAGACGACGTCGTCGACGGCAATCCCCATCATGCAGTGCTTGGTCTTTACGAGCAGCGCGACCTTATCCTTCAGGGATTCGCTCGCGCGCGATGACGCTCCTTTGCGGAGACGATCCGCGAGAGAGTAGATCGGAATCACGGCGCCGCGCAGTTCGATGCAGTCGCCCACGCCTTCGATGTAGGAAACCTTCATGCGCGCGAGGTTGAGCGTCTCCTGGATCTGATTGAGTGGGACTACGAACGTGTCGTTGTTGGCGGCTACGATCAGTCCGTCGAGGACGGCCAACGAAAGAGGAATCACGATACGGAAGGTACTGCCGACACCCACTACGGACTCGACGGTCACGCGACCGCCGATCTCTTCAATGTTCGTTTTGACGACATCCATCCCGACGCCACGACCGGAGATTTCGCTCGTTTCGGATTTGGTGGAGAAACCCGGATGGAAGATGAGCATGATCGCGTCCTGATCGCTCATGCCGGCGGCAGTTTTAATGACGCCTTTTTGAACGGCTTTTTCGCGAATGATATTGGGATCGATCCCCTTACCGTCATCGCGGACTTCCACGACGAGCTGATTTCCTTCGTTGAAAGCTTTCAGCGTGACGTTGCCCTTGGCCGATTTGCCCGCACGGACGCGGTCCTCCGACGAGCTTTCGAGACCATGGTCGACGGCGTTACGCAGAATGTGAACGAGCGGGTCGCCGAGATGGTCGATGACCGACTTATCGACTTCGAGTTCTTCGCCTTGGGTCTCGAAGACGACTTCTTTTTTTACGGCTTGCGCAGTGTCGCGCACGACACGATTTATTTTTTGAAATACGGGCTTAATCGGGAACATGCGCAGGCTCATAGAGAGCGCCTGGATTTCCTTCGAGAGTTTCGAGATCTGATGAATGGAAGCGTGCAATAGCGGATTCTTAGTATCGGCGGACTGCTGTTGCAGAACGGACTGGAGAATAATGAGTTCTCCGACGTAGTTGTTGAGGTTCTCGATTTTCGAGAGACTCACACGGACGAGTTCGTCTTTATCTTTATCCGACCCGTGAGTTTTAGCCGCAGGCGCAGGAGCAAGTTTCACCGGGTCGGGGCGAAGCTGAGCGACGGGTTCGGGCTCGGCAACCACCACAGGAGCTCCGGCAAGCGCGACGACTTCATCCATATCCCCGGAGAAAAAACTTTCGACTTCGAAACGAGCGTCCTGGCTCGAGGGAGCGGCCGCGTCTTCGACGAGGGGTGCTTGGAATTCAACGGAAACTTCGAGTTCGGCGTGAACGGCGACGGGTGCGCCGCTGGGGTCTAACCAAACTTGGATCTCCGCGATAAGATCCGCATTATTGAAATGAGCATCAAGATTATCTTTGAGACCACTCAGCATCTGCATGAGACGATCGTTGGACTTCAAAAGTGTGGTCACGTTCTGAGGACTGAGCGCGATCTGACCCTCTTTCAGTTTGAGAACGAGATTCTCGAGCTGGTGGGTAAATTCGGCGACGTCCGGGAAACCGACGGCGCGTGAACCTCCCTTAAGGTTGTGCGCGAGGCGGAAGATCTTGTTGAGCAATTCGGAAGGATGGGTCGAAGTCTCGAGTTCCATAAAAGCCTGCTCGGCCTCTTCGAGGTTCATCAGCGCTTCAGCAATGAAGTCGTGTTTTAGCTCTAGTTCAAAATCATCCATAATCGCGTCGCGAGTCCTCCTGTCTGTATCGACAAAGGCACCGAGATTCTTAACCGCCGTCAAATGACTCAACTTGTCGTAAGTTCACGAAAAGTTCACAGGACTTCACCCGCCAATCGCCGATAATTCTAGGAACAGTTCGTTCAAGGAGTGGCCAAAATGTTCGACCCTAATACCAAAGTTCTCGTCGTCGATGATTTTAAAACCATGCGCAAGATCGTTATCGGCGCTCTGGGCACCTGCGGCCTCAAAAACATCATGGAAGCGGATGACGGCATCGTTGCCTGGCCTCTTATCGAGGCGGCCGTTAAAGAGGGTAAACCTTTCGGGCTTATCGTCTCAGACTGGAACATGCCTCAGCTTTCTGGCCTCGAGCTCCTTAAGAAAGTGCGCGGTTCGGAAACAACTCGCTCTACACCTTTCGTGCTCGTGACCGCCGAAGCGGAACAAAAAAATATTCTCGAAGCTGTGCAGTCCGGAGTGAATAACTACGTCGTAAAACCATTCACGCCCGCGACGTTCAAGCTCAAAATCGAGCAAGTCTACGCGAAGCTCAAAAAGTGACCTGAGCAAAAGCCATGAAAAACAAAAAACTTCTCGTCTTCTCCGACGATGCCCCTACCCTCGCGCGTCTGCAAGAAAGTCTGAATCCCGTCCACGACAAGACGACCTATGCTTCTCAGATCAACGACGCGATTTTCAAAGCCCAAAACTCGCAGTTCGACGCAATCCTCATGAGAACCCAAAAGCCCACTCTGAAAGATCACCAAGGTTTTTTTAGCTGGTGTCAGTCCCAGAAAAACTACCGCCGTATCCCGTTCATTGTGGTTGGCGAGGATATTGAGGACAAAAATATCCTCGTGACCCAGGATCAGATTCGCTTCCTGCCCACCGGTTGGAAAACCGCGCAGCTCTTCGATATCCTCGACGGCATCTTCTTCGAAGGATCCGATGCGGCCAAAAATATGGTCAGCGCAAAATTCGTCAATCCCATCGTCGGCGCGGTCGTCGACGTCATCGGAACGATGTCCCAGATCCAACTTGAGCGAGGCCCTCCCTCGGTGCTTGATAAAGACTCCGCCAAAACCCGCGGCGACGTGACCGGCATGATCTCTGTGAATTCCGAGAATTTTAGCGGTTCCCTGGCGATCGTCTTCAAACAGAAACTTATTCTCAGCATCTATAAAAACATGATGTCCGAAGAAAAAACCCTGATCGACGACGACGTCAAAGATTGCGTGATGGAAATCACCAATATTGTATTCGGAAACGCGCGTCGCGATCTCAACCTTATCGGTCACAGCATCAAGCCTGCGCGCCCCACGGTCATTTCCGGCACCGACCACGAAGTGACCCATTCATCGCAAGGATTTTGCTTGCACCTACCCTTCAAGGCCGTGCAAGGCGAAATGATCGTCGAACTGCTCGTAACGATGCTGCCAAAAAAATCCTGAATGCGTTTCGTTCTAGCGCCGAAGATAGAGCGCGAGCTCCATCTTGTGCATGCCCGATGGCAAGAAACGCGAAAAGAGAAGCTTATCGCCGAGAAAATCCTCGACCGTTCTCCAGATCGCGGGATTGAGTTCACTCAGGCCGAGGCCGAGGTAAAGACAAGGAACGTCGACGGGGCCTTGATAATAGTTATCGAGAGGAAGTTCTTCTTGGTCCCAGATTTCGATGAGATCTCCGCTCTCCACGCCCAGTACGAAAGTGACCGGTAACATGCGACAAAGACGCCACATCCAAAATACAGTTTCCATGGGACGCGCGCCGGTATCGAAGTTGGGCAAGAGTGAAATATAGTCGCCGTTTCCACGTGCGGCTTCGGCTTCGACGTCTGCGATCTCGGAGTGATCGAGCCAGAGTGTGACGTTGAGATCGGGAAAATTCACGAGGCTCTTGGTCTTACGCCGATCGATGACGAATCCGAGCGCCTTGAGGCCCAATTCCGCGACATCATAGCCCAACGCGCGTAGGGCCCCATCAGAGGCGGGTACCGCCAGTGCGCCCCGCTCAAAGGCCATGGGCAATCCCCTTCAAAAGGGTCGCGGCAATGCGCGCAGAATGCTGCGTGCTCCGACGAGCTTCGGCTTTCGAACCGAGGACCGGCGCGAGTTCCACGATATCGGCGGCCACGAGTGGGAGGGCTCGCGTGCAGATCTCGATCACACGGCGGCACCATTTCGGATCGAGACCGCCGGGTTCGGCCGTACCGGTCGAGGGAACGAATTTCGGATCGAGAGCGTCCACGTCAAAAGAAATATAGAGACGTTCGCAACCCGCTCGCTTCCACGATTCTACAAGCGCAAGGGCGAAATTTTCCGCAGACTGAAGAACGAGCTCCTTCGCCCAAACCTGGCGCAGTCCAAATTTTTTCTGCCAGAAATCGCGACTCTTTCCCGAGACGCGTACGCCGACCTGCACGAAATTTTTTCGATCGCACGGACGCATGCGCTTGACCGCATGGGCTGCCCACGTCGCGAAACAGCGTTCGACGCCGTAACGGCTCTCGAGAAGATCGGTATGCGCATCAAAATGAAGGATCGCGAGCTTCGGGAAAAGACGCGCCTCAAACAGCGCCTCGGTCACGGCGAAAGAGGTCGAGTGATCTCCTCCAAGAATGAAAGGACGGAAAGTTTTTGGATTCGCGGCGAATCCTTGAATGAGAAATTCCTTGAGCAGGCTCAGAGGCGCCACGGGCAAGGAAGGCGTCCATCTGATTCCCCACAATGCTTTGCCGCTTGCGCGCAATTGGGCGGCACCGAGCATCGAATCGTCGAGCAGTTGCGGAATACACGGAATATCCCCCAGATCGTGAGCGACGAATTCGGGATGTCTCGCATAGAGCGACGCGCGCAGATGCAACGGTCCATGAGCCGCCCCCCGACAGATACCACCACCCGCGTCGCTCGGGAGTGCGACGATATGTGGGCCCGAGACTTTCATGCGCTTGCGTGCGAGTGCGGGCCAGGCCGAGACGCTCGTCCTGCCGATGAAGGGCGCCAAGAGACGCGCCGCCGAGCCGGAGCCTGTCGTAACGGTCAGAAGACCTTCGCCCGGTTGACGCAGAATCGTAGTGAGATCGCTCGAGGAAGCCATCTGCTCTTTCTAGGCCCGAGAGCCAGGCGCTTGCAAGATGATGGACTTGAGATGCGTGAGGTGTTCGAGTTCGAAGCGTCCTAGTTCGGTCTTGAAACAATCGGCCATCGCCACTTCGGCGTTTCCGCCATGACGCTCGAAACAGTCCTCGAAACGGTTCACGAGGCTCACCACGATCGCGAGCGGGTCCATCTTGGTCTTCGTGAGTCCTTGGGGGAAACCGTCGCCGGTCGGTGTTTCTTCGTGCTGGGCGATAATGCGGAGGACACGTGAGTTCACAAAATCCTTGCCCTGGAAAAGATCTGCGCCATCCATAGGATGCTTCTTCCAGCCCTCGATATCTTGGCGCACGGTTCCGGCTGCATGGACATGGGAGCGGAGAATGCCGGCCGACTCGAGGGCCGCATCGTGCAGATAGCAGGCGGTCACCAGCGCGGTCCGGTCCTTTTCGTTGGCGACAAGCGCGAGCTTCTCCGCCAAAGCGACCGAGATCGCGGCAACGCGGAGACTGTGACTCATATGATCGTGCGTTTCCGCGGAATAGGGTCGCGCGAGAATCTCGCGAAGACCGCCCGGCATTGAAGCGACGAGCGATCCGAGTCGCTCGAAATAGACCTGCGATCGGGTGTAGGCATCTTTGTCGTCCGGATTTGCCAGGACGTCTTGCGCGGCCATGTCCGAAGCCGAAGCCGTGACATTCACTTTCTGCTCCGCAGTCGAGCTTTTGCTCGCGAGCGTATCCTCGAATGCGCGCTCAATATACGAGCGGAAGGCCTTTTCGTCCTCGACCCGAATGAGCACCTTTTTGATCTTATGACCAAGGATTTTGTCGAGGCGCGCGCGGTCGAGCACGTCTCCCTCCAGCGCCCATCTCACGGCCCGACCGTTGATCAGAACAGAAATTTCGACGCCCAGCGTTCGTTCCGGCATGAGCATCGACGCACGGATCGCCGCGAAACCTTCGGGGACAACAAACTGAGATTTTGCTTTCGACATTTCGCTGTCACTGGCACCTGGGTCAAGCCCAGTATAAGCTGCTTTTCATGGACGTGGACACCGAACTCCTGGTCTCTTTTGCGGAAGAATCCGAAGAAATCCTCGAGGGTCTTGAAGATCCTCTTTCCGAACTCGAAAGTGGACAGGGTAACGCTTCCCACTTTGCCGACATCGCCCAGCGTATCGATCGCATTATGGGGTGTGCGACTTCGCTGGGGCTCGTTGGCAGCCCCGACCTCGCGCCGGTCTTCACGATGATCGGCGAGCTCTCGGAGGGCTGTAAATTCTTGGGCTACCGCGCCGAGCGCCTCAAAAATCCCGATCTCATGCGTCTTGTGAGCGGTGTCATCGCCGAAGCCACTGAGGTTATCGGCGGATCACTGCGGGCCCTCAAAAAAGGTTATGTTCTCTACGACGCCGAAGCGGCTCAGCGCACCAAAGGCCGCATCCGCCTCGTAGCATCGAAAATCCAACTGAACGCTGCAGAAAAAGAAGAACTTTTCCGAAAGTTTGGCGTGACCGACAAAGACGTCTAGCGATCCCAAAGTGGCGACTTGCCCAATCCCAGCTCTCGGCCTAGAAAGCCGCCATGGACACGCGCAATATCATTATCGTCGGATCCGGCCCTGCGGGACTCACCGCCGCCATCTATGCGGCTCGTGCCAGCCTCAAACCTCTGGTCATCGAAGGCTATCAGGCCGGCGGACAATTGATGCTCACCTCCGAGGTGGAAAACTTCCCCGGATTCGAACATGGCGTGATGGGACCCGATCTCATGAAGAACATGCGCGCGCAGGCCGTTCGTTTCGGCACCGAATTCATCACCGCGGACGTGACCAAAGTTGAGCTGACGGGTCCCGTAAAAAAAGTTTGGGTCGATAAGACCGAATACCACGGCAAGACCGTCATCATCTCCACCGGCGCTTCGGCGAACCTCCTCGGCGTGAAAAACGAATCGCGCCTCATGGGCCGTGGCGTGAGCACCTGCGCGACCTGCGACGGATTTTTCTTCCGCGACAAAGTCATCGCCGTCGTCGGCGGCGGCGACAGCGCTATGGAAGAAGCCAATTTCCTCTCGCGCTACGGTTCCAAGGTCTATCTCATTCACCGCCGCGAAGATTTCAAAGCATCGCAGATCATGGTCGATCGCGTGAAAGCCAATCCCAAAGTCGAGTTCGTCCTCAATACGGTTCTCGAAAACGTGACGGGCGAAAACGAAGTGACCGGCATTACCGTGAAAAACATCAAGACCGGTGTCGTCAGCGATCTTCCCGTCGAGGGACTTTTCGTGGCGATCGGGCACACTCCAAACACGAAACTTTTCGCCGGACAGATCGACGTCGGCCCTACGGGTTACATTCGCACCTCGTCGGACAAAGTCCAGGTGACCTCCACCAATGTCGAAGGCGTTTATGCCTGCGGCGACGTCCAAGACAGCCGCTATCGCCAGGCGATCACGGCTGCCGGAAGCGGCTGCGCGGCTGCGCTGGATGCCCAGCACTTCCTCGAAAATCATTCCTAAGGACAATTCGCCGTCGGGCGAGCTAACCGTTAATTTATTTGCTTATTTGTTTAAGAATTCCTGAAACGATTTAAGCTCTTTAAGGGCTCTTCTCCGCTTTTATTCGCTTATGGCCCGCTTCTTCACAAAGACTTAACGAGGCTGCACCCGACAGGCCCCCCATACTTGATTTACGAGATCAAGCAGCGCGAGAGGAGCAGCCGTATGAACATTCGTATCACCGACGTGCAGATTTTCCTCGCGCACGAAGACAAACTCAAAGCCTACGCCACGATCACTTTCGAAGACGCGTTTATCGTGAGAGATCTGAAGATCATCCAAGGCACCGGGGGCCTTTTCATAGCCATGCCCGCCAAGAAACGCAAAGACGGAAGTTTCAAAGATATCGCCCACCCTCTCAACGCGGAGATGCGGGGGCATATCGAGGAAATGGTTTTCCAAGCCTATCATGTGGCCGCCGGACACGGCAGCGTTCCCGTTGAAGTCAGCGACCCCACGGGCGAAAATAGCGACATCTAAGCGGTCTGGGGTCCTTGCCATACCCCCGCGGTTTGGTCTAGACAGATAGCCAGCGTTGGCCCGTCGACAAGCGGTAAGTCAGCAGATTTTGATT
>JBDSDI010000235.1:0-5120 GCA_039920645.1 Bdellovibrionota bacterium
TGGCGAGGCGAGACTGCACGAGGTACCACGTGTCTCCGCCATCGACGCTGCGATAGATGAGGGACGTAGGCCCGGTAGAGGTCCCCGTAAGGCCCAGTAAAAGGTCTTTGCCGAAGATGCCATTGTCAGGCGAGAAGGCCGAGCTGATGAATCCGCCACTGGGCGTGAAGCCGAGATCAACGGGACTTGGCCAGATTCGCTGCCCTGGGCTAGCGACCGCGGGATTGAGTTCTACGAAAGAAGTTGTCGTGTCTGCAGCGTAAATGGGTTTTTTGTGGAAACGGAAGTCCGTTCCCTGTGCCGTGAGGGAAACGATCCACCGTTCTCCCGAGATTGTTCCCATAATCGTCGTATCGATTAATGGATAGCCGTAATCGAGTTGTTCACTGGTCGAAGCGGAGCAATTAGCGAGGCCAAGAGGGCACGCGCGGAACGCTTGTTTCAACGTGCTGCCATCTAAATATCGAGCCAGAATCAAACCTTTGTCCGCATCGACGTGAAGCTTGAGATCTGAGGCATCATTTGTAAGGGGTAATGCGGTGACAGGAAGGGGTGCGCCCCACGACAGTATGCCCGCGGACGCTGCGCTTCCTGGAACGCCGACCTTGACGGTGAGTGGGGCGCCACTCGAGATTCCGAAACCTGCCACCAGTAGTCCGTTGCTACTCGTGACGGATGCCGAAAGATCTCCCGTTAGGCCGTTGTTTGTAAAATCGCACCACGATAAAAGTCCGCAGTCCGTGGGCATGCCATCATTGAAAACTAATGCCGAAGAATTAAAGAGGGAAGGACGCACTGGCGAACCCGCGAGCACGATCGGAAAAAATCCATCCGTCGAGCGAGCGTATTTCTGGAGTGTAAAAGTGCCAGAAATCGAATTTGCTGGAGGCGACAAGGGTGTACTCGTCGCGTTTGAAGCGAGGAATCCGTTTTGAGGAAGATTACTCGGAACAGAATTTTCGGGCGGAACGATCTCGATACGAGACGGAGCAGTACTCCCCTGAAAGTAAAGGCTACGACTGTCATCCCGGCTGGCAAATCCGAGCAAGCTTTGGGGCGGCAGGTATGAGGAATCAGCGTAGTAGCCCGGCGATCCGGGTACCCAGTATTGGAGTGGCTTGAAAGGTGGCCTTGAGTTGACGACGGCGATCCAACTGTGCCGAGGGTCCGGACTCGAGCTGACCACAGGTGTGAATCGGAAGAATTCTGTAGCACCGGCTCCGGTTTCAAAGCTTGCTACCGAACGGTCAGCCATCGCGAATAGATAAGAGGCTTTTCCTCCCGAGCAGGCGACTGTTTCTGAAGGACTCGATCCACTCAGCAGACCGGTCACAGAGGTGGCGTGTTCGACGAGGATCTGATCTGATCCAGGGGGGCATTGAAGAGTCATCGGTCCCTGGCGAACCGATGTACCAATGCAGCGGTGGGAATAACCAACCAGATCACCGATAACGGTCTGGCAGTAGGTCGGTCCGCCTTCGTCGAAGTACCATTTCATGGGCGAAGTCACTTGAGGATAGGGGCTACTGCCGCCATGGTCGCAGCCGTATTCCTGAGGGCGATCGCTCGCCCAGGGAAGCCGATTCATCGAAACCGTTTGCCGTCCGGGAGCGAGCGTAACAACGTTGCTGTAGTAGAAGAACCCGAGCTGACCGAAAGGTTTCTGCGCTAACTTAAGTCCGGCGGGGGCTTTGTCATCATTAATCACGTAGTCGCCATATTTTAAAAGAGGGTGAACTCCTCCGGAGGAATCTTTAAGAAGCGAGGTCACAATTTTTTTGGAACAGTTCGGGTCATCCGAGTAGGGATTCAAAAATCCCACCAGATCAAAACGGCGGTTGCTGCCCGCGGCGACTGAAATAGCGGCATCCGCACCATAGACATAGGGCCCGTAAATTTTCCCGAAGGCCGGAATTTTTGGAACACCAGCAGGGCAAGAGTTTTTGTCATCTTTGCCATGGTTTTCGGTTCCCTCGGCGTTGAGGCCGTCTCCCGTCACATGCACGACGTAACACATTCGGTTTTTAATAAGTCCCGAAGGCGCCACGTCGATGGCAAATCCGTCGATGGCTGGGATCGCTGCGATCGACGCCTGATCGGAAACCTTTCCGTCAAACACGAGACTCACTTGAGTCGGTGCATCTCCCGAGCACGCCGAGAGAAAGAACAGACCGCAACATAAGACAAAGGACGTACAGCTCATTTTATTCATAATCGTTACGTTCATTATCGGTGTTTCGTAGACCGATCTTATTGAAGGTTTTGTTAAGGGGCCTCAGTGGTACCACTCCGGCCCTCCCGCACCGCTTAAACGGAACTTAACAGCGCGAACGCTCAGGGTTTGTTACAACTACAACATCCACCCAATCGAAGAGTAGGATGTAGGCGTTGATTTCGATGAGCTGGGGAAAAGGATACGCAATGTATCCCCGTTTCCTTATCTCGTTATCGGGTTCGCGGCGCTAAGGTCTCTTCGATAAATCCATTTCGACCAGACACTCGCTGCTCATTGCATGAGGAGAAGGTCCATGGAATTTCTGTCGTTCATTCAAGATCATTTCACGCACGCAGCCCCCGTCTTGCTCGCAGCATTTTTCGGCGTCACGATCATCATTGAGCGCGGTCGCGCGCTGCTTCAGACCTATCCGCTCAAGGACACGCACGGTTTTATGCAGAGAATCGAAGAGTTTGTAGGTCGCAACGAAATCGCTCAGGCCATCGCTCTTTGCGATCAACATATCGAGAAGCCCGTCGCTAAAGTCGTCAAGACTGCGCTCCTCAGATCCCATCTGCCCGACGAAGCCGTCGAGCAGGGCTTGGGCATCGCAATATCCGAAGAAGGTCAGAAGATCGGCAAGCGCACGCCCTTCCTAGCGACCATCGCGAACGTCGCGACGTTGATGGGTCTCTTTGGAACGATCATGGGTCTGATCCAATCCTTTAAGGCCGTCGCCGATGCCGATCCTGCGCAAAAGTCCGCATTGCTCTCGGCCGGTATCTCGACCGCGATGAACGCGACGATGCTGGGTCTTGGCGTCGCGATTCCCTGCATGGTCGCCTACGCCTTTCTCATGAATCGCAGCAACAAGCTTCAAGCCGACGTCGAAGAATCCGCACTCAAAACTCTCGACGTTCTGCGCATGCGTTACTTCCGTCCCGAACTCTCGAACGGTCGCGGCGCTCATAAGGGCATCCAAGGTGCCGCTTAATGAGTCACGTTGAATCCGGGGGCCAGAAAGGCTCGCAAGATTTCGAGCTGAACCTGGCTCCGATCATCGACTGTCTCGTGGTGCTCATCGCCTTCCTTATGGTGTCGCTGAGCTATCTCTCGATTCAGATGCTCGATGCAGGCATCACTTCGCCCGGCGGTCTTTCGCAGGTCGACACCTCGGTCCTTTCGATCGAGGTGAAGATCGAGACCGCGAACCTACTTGACGTCAGCGTCATGCAAGGTGGCAAGAAACTTTCAAACCAAAAAGTCGAACGCGCCGCTTGGGCTACAGAACTCAAAGGCATCGTCGCAAAAATGGACCGCAAACCTGCAACCGCTCTTATCAGCGCACAAGACGACATCTCCTACGATGTCGTAGTGCAGACCTTAGACGAACTGAAAAGTTTCGTACCCCAGGTTCAGCTGAGCGGTTTCTGAGATCCGAACAAGGAGATGAACGTGTCGTTTAACAAAGGCCTCAAAAGCTCGCCCTGGAAAAAGTCGGCCAAAGGCCGCGCCAGCGGCGACGTGTCGCTGAACATCACGGCGATGGCCGACATCTTTACGGTATTGCTCGTCTTCCTGCTGAAGAGCTACGCCTCGGGCGCGATGGCCGTCAATACGACCGCCGAACTGAGCTTACCGAGCGCGAAGAACCAGTCCACACTCGTCGAAGCGACAAAGATCGAAATCTCGGCCGAACATCTCGTCGTTGAAGGTGAGTCGATCGTCGCATTGCACAACTTTAAGTTCCCTTCCGACGATCTCCTGCCCGTTGGAATCTCGAAGAAACTCTTCGAGACTCTCAAGGCCAACAAGGATAAATCCCAAGATCCTTCGAACTCCAAGGTTATTATCCTGGCCGATAAGGGCGTTCCCTACAGCTCGTTGAAAGTGATTCTCACGAGTGCGGCCGGTAGTGGCCTCACCGACTTCAAGCTCGCCGTGAAGGGAATGGAATGATGCGTTTCTCGTCACTCCATATCGCGTCCTTCGTTCTAGCTGTAGCGACCTCGTCGCTGCATGCCGAGGACGACGCCATGGAAATGAAAGTCTTGAAGGGCGCGGAGCACAAGGACCGCGTCGTTGACCAGGCGGCCGTCGCTATTCAGCGCGAAGGCATCCGTCGCATCGAAAAACTTCTGAACGGCAAGCTTCCGGAACAGAAAGAATCTGATCTGAACTTCCAACTTGGCATTGCACGTTTAGAAGCCGCCGCGATCCAGTTCCGCATCAGTCACGAGAAAGCCCATCGTGGAAACGGCAAACTCGATCTGAGCGCTTACAACAAGGAAATGGAACAGGCCGTTGTGGTCCTCACGCGTTTCCTGACCCGCTTCCCCAAAGATCCCCGGACCCCCGAGGTCCTCTTCATGCGCGGCACTGCGCACGACGAATCCAAGAACCGGGTCCAGGCCCGCAAGGACTTCGAAGATCTCTGGAAGCGTTTCCCCGAGGTTCCCGAAACAAGTCCCGCGCTCATGAGACTCGCCGAACTTGCCGTGGAAGACGAAGACCATGCGCGTGCCGTGCGCTATTTGGCTCCTCTCGAGAAGCGTCCCGATGATGCCCACTATCCCTTCGCTCTCTACAAACTTGCCTGGGCCCAGTTCAACCTCGGTAACATCCGCAGTGCGCTCGATTACATCGGCAAGCACATCAAATTCTACGACGACCGTTTCCATAAGTACGGGAACCTCGAAAGCTCGGAAATGGCGATGCGCGAGAATTCCCTCAAAGACATCTCGCTCTTCTACTTCGAAGGAATTCAAAAAGACGTCTCGGGTTTCGGCCTCGAGAAGAGCTTCAAGGAATTCCAGAATTACGCGGGGATCAATCCCACCGACCTGACCGTTGTGCGCTTTACGGCGCTCCTGCGTACGCGCAACAACGACTCCGAACTGACCCG
>JBDSDI010000236.1:0-3709 GCA_039920645.1 Bdellovibrionota bacterium
ACTAAGCCGGACCACTCTGCGGCCGGCGCCGTGGCCTCATCGTGGAAAACTTTAGAAAAGTTGAGGCGGCGAGTTAGCTCGCGCAGTCGTTCACCGTTTTCTCGACCGGTGGCTAGGACGATACTGCATACGCCTGATAACGTGCGACCGGGGTAACTCTTTAAGATTTCGATCTCACTCGAGCTCACATCGCCCAGGTTCACGACGCTCAGATTGTTGAGGTTAACCCGGCCGGGTTGTGCCACGGCGCTGAGAGAAGACGCTCCCAAAATCAAAGTAAAACCCAGACGTCCGAAGTTAAATAAAGTTTTCATAGTTATCTCCTAGAACCTCTTTAAGAGAATGGGATAGATTATGAAATTCATATTTTCTTTTAGGTATTATAAGAAAAATTGATGACTCGATCGAGCAGATTGATTTTGAATCTTTTGATTCCGAAAAGGCCGTAAGAACTTCGTCCGGAAAACAAAAAAGGGCCAGCCTCGCGGCCGACCCTTCCTCATCGAAGATATAAACTTTTCTTAGTGGTGGACGGGATTGATGCCCGTACCGAATTGCTTGGGCGCTTCTTTTTTTGGCGCGACCTTAGCGGCAGCGGGTCGAGTGGCCACTTTGGCTTCGTTCACGACTCCGCCGCTCGAATCGGATCCTACTTCATAGGGTTTCTTGTAGAGATCTTCGAGTTTAGTACCGATGATCTTAAATACGCGGCTTTCGTTGATCAATTTCTTGGTCTCGTCAGTCTCAGGGTCGACCTCGGCGAACGAAGAATAATCCTCACTCACGAGAAGCGCATTGATGGTCGAGTTCATTCCTCCACGATGTACACCGCAGCTGATCTTCTCGAAGACAAGATACTTTCCGCTCTGAAGGACGCTCAACGTCGCCTTGTCATGCGTGGAACCTCCATCGGTCCGCATTTCGTGACTCTCTTCGCCTTCGACTTCGACGATATCGAGCTCTGGCTCGTTGTGTCCGCGTCCGCCGCACTCGTCGGCGATTTCTTGGAGTTTCTTCGCGCGGGCTTTTTGCCAAGGTCCCGTGTTTTTGGTCTGGGTTATGTAGTACTTCGTCAGCGCCGCTCGCACGTCCGCGGGGACCTTGTCGCTTCCATTGTCGACGTCGCCGCCCGCTTCTGCCTCGGCCGCGAAAGTCGCCCCTGAGAAAGCCATCATTATTCCCATCAGTAATAGTTTCGTGTTCATTTATTTACCTCCACCCTTGTGTTGTCATCTTGCAAAGTCTCTCCGAGGCCGGGGCCCGGGGTCACATTGAAAAAATTCAGGCTCAGGCAGTAGACGTCCGTCGCTTCGGTGTCCTGAGGAAGTTTCGATTCGAAGGAACGGCGGAACTCTCGGATCAAAGCGCCGGCTTCGCTTATACGCTTTGGATCCATCGGCACGACGATGCTGGAAAAATAGCGCTGCGAGAACGGATCGCGGCTTAAAGAGGCGTGGGCCTTGTCGAGCATCTGCCGGTGATAGTTCTGGATGGCCGTCGAGACCTCGCCGACCGGAGACTGCACGTCGTCGACCGTGCTCCAGGCCTTGGTCACGGGATCCTGGTGCACCAAGTTCATGCGAAGCAAACGCTGCCAGGCCTCTCGCACGAGTTTCTCTTCGATTTCGAGGCGAGCGGCGAGCTGCGCGAAGTCGAGACGGAATCGTTTGAGGCGGACCATTTCTCTGAGCGCGAAGTGTTGCCACTCCGAGAGCAGCTGAAAAGAATCGAGACTGAGACGATGTTCGGATTTGAAGCGAGCCGCCTCGATGCGAGCCCGCGCCAGTTTTCTCTTGATCTCGCTACGAGCGTGCTCGCTATCAACGAGATCGCAAAAATGTTCGGTCATGGAGGGAGAAAGTCCGATCTTTTGGCTAACTTTCTCCGCGACTTGGCGAGAAAGACCTTCGTGACCCTTCATGATCGCGCTCAGGCGCGACGAACTTAGACCCAAATCTCGAGCATAGGCTCTCAGAGAATAGGCAGAGTTTGTAGCCACACGCATTTTGAATTCTCCAAGGAGGATCTCTCGGTAAGAGGCTGCTGATGCGGAGGCCATGACGTTATTATGTCCGAAATGCCCCAGCGAAAGGAGATTAGTCGGGTCACTTAAGAAGAATTTGCGTGGTCGGAGACGGTGAGTTTCTGACTCTTATACAGAGAGAAAGGGTATTGGCGACTTTGGCAATGGAGTGGGTTCCACATCCACTGCCAATGCTGACATAAAACCCTGCTTCGAAGTTCGTAACGAATGGTACCCGGGACAGGACTTGAACCTGCACTCCTTACGGAACCAGATCCTAAGTCTGGCGTGTCTACCAATTCCACCACCCGGGCACGAGTGAAGGTGCCGATTAAACGGTGAGCCCTTTGGAGTGTCAAGGTCGCAGTTACAAAGAGCGGACGAGGACAGCAACGCCTTGGCCGCCACTCACGCAAAGCGTAGCAAGGCCGAGCTTGCCGGAGCCGCGACGCCGCAGTTCGTGCACGAGCGTGACGACGATACGCGCGCCAGTTGCGCCGATAGGGTGGCCGAGCGCGATCGATCCGCCGTTCGGGTTGAGTTTTTCCGAGGGAATCTTGAGCTGACGCTGGCAGGCAATGACTTGGGCGGCGAAGGCCTCGTTGAGTTCGACGACTTCGAGATCGCCTACGGTGATGCCGTTTCTTTTCAGGAGTGTCTCGGTGCATTCGACCGGGCCGATGCCCATGAGCTTGGGGTCGAGCGCGCATTGCTCGTAATCGAGGATTTCTGCGAGAGCGTCTTGAGAGTTATCCGAAAGTTTCACGAAAGCCGCGCCATCGGTGATGCCGCTGGAGTTGCCGGCCGTAACCGATCCCGATTTCGCGTCGAAGACGGGTGCAAGTTTAGCGAGACTCTCCAATGTCGTTTGTGGACGCGCATGCTCGTCGATGGCGAGCGGAGTTTTCATCTTCGAAGACTGGATCTCGAAAGTTTCTTCTTTGAAGAGTCCTTTCTCGGCGGCGCGACCGGCACGCACTTGCGATTCCAGCGCGTAAGCGTCTTGTTCTTCGCGCGAGATCTTGAACATCGGGACGAGCTCGGTGTCGACCGTTGCGCCCATGAGCATATCGGCCATGGGACAAAAGAATCCGTCCCTGTGCATTCCGTCGACGATCTGCCCGTTGCCCATGCGCATTCCCCAACGCGCTTGCGGTATGAGGTAGGGAGTATTGGACATGCTCTCGACGCCGCCGGCCCACACAGTTTTGGCGCGACCCAGGCCGATTTTTTCCACGCCCATAATGATTGCGGCGAGGCCCGATGCGCACGCCTGGTTTAGCGTCAGGGCCGGAATCGAATTCGGAAGTCCCGCACCAATCGCAGCTTGGCGTGCGGGGTTGGGGCCGCAACCGGCCTGGCGCGCGTGACCGAGGATCACGAGGTCGGGGGTGTCGTTTGTCTTTGATGCTGCGATCGCCGCTTTTAAGCACAGCGCCGCGAGTTCCGCCGCCGCTACCGGAAGCAGAGCGCCACCGAATTTACCGATAGGCGTGCGCAGTGCGCTTTTAATGAAGACGGGGCGGTTCAGACGCGAAGTGACAACGGGTACGGTCATGCCACTATTTCTAGAGCCAGAGGGGTGTCTCCACAAGTGGCCTTTAGCGCTATACTTATCCGATGGGTCATTCCGTTAAATACCCCGAAGGCCACGTTCTCTTACGAAAATTCCATGAAGCGCTTCCG
>JBDSDI010000237.1:0-5020 GCA_039920645.1 Bdellovibrionota bacterium
ATCTCGAGAGAGTAGTTCTTTCCGGTCTGAGGCATGAATTGCCACACGCCGGCGGCGCCGACGGGACTCGTCGCTTTTGGACTGAATCCGCTCTCGATCATCGCGAGGTACATGAGATCCGTGGGCAGACCATCTTCTTGCATCGTCTTGAAAATCAAATCGCCGTAGCGATGCAGACGCGTGAGCCACTTGTTCATTGTCTTGCGACCGTTGGGAGTTTCGGTGAAGTAATGGATCCATTGATCGACGAATTCGTTCTGAACAATCGGGAACGTATTCTGCGCGTCGCGGTCAGCCTGGATTTCGCTCATCGTACGGACAGCGGAAGCTTGCGAGGGATCGCCAAGATCGGATGGAGTGTTTTCGGCGGGTTCGCTGACGACGTCTTCTTCGGGAGCTCCCCCTTCCCCAATCGCGATCTCCGCGTCTTCGTCTTCGCTGGTGGCACTGGTGTGATTCAGACTTGCACAGGAACAAAGGAAAGCCGTGCTGAGAAGTCCGATAAGGAGCTTGGAATAATTCATAAGTCTATTGTGCTCGTGCTTGGTCGGGAAAACTATGCCTGGGGCATCATGATCTCGACTTCGGGTTCGGGGTTCGCGATGTCGGCGCTCACGCGCTCGAGGAGGCATGTTGCCAGAAGACGGAGGTCATCCGTGGAAAGCTGTTCGAGATCAAGGTTGAATTCAACGATCCAGTCGTTCAACCATTGCCTCATCTCCTGGTTATCGAGTCCACTGAGCTCCAAGAGCCAGTTGAGAAGATCTTCCCCTTTTTTCTCCATGATATCCCCCTAAATTCAAGTGCGGTCCCCACCGCTCATTGTCCCTATTTTCGAAGCTATCACGATTTTAAATCTTCCAAAGACGCGACGCGTGATGGAGGCCTCAAAATTTTGGACGCTGAGCCTTAAAAAAACATAAGGCGGCCTTCCCGTTCTTGGGAAGGCCGCCTTGCCCCTGCTTAGGGCTTCGCGGGAGACTTTCGGTCCGTCGGTTTACTTACACTCGATCCAGACCTTGGCGTCGCAGGTTCCGCTGCTCTGCTGAGCGCGGCCGACCCCTTGGGTGACGGTAGGTTTTTGATCGAGGCAGTTTCCGGCTCGGGCCTGACATGAAATCGTCGCCGAGTTCGTCTTCTTAGAGATTTCGCATTTCTCGTGCGTTCCGTGATAACCCCAGTCGCTGACTTTGCGGTTTGCGCTGCACGTGAGCTCCACCTTGTTTCCGAGCAGCGAGAATTTCAACGTGTTGCTGACTTCTTCGGAAACGGGTTTCGGTGGATCGCAGACGACGGGAGGCGTGACGACGACTGGTGGTTTCACCGGAGGTTTTGCGGGCGGTTTCACAACGGGCGGCGTAACGACTACGGGAGGCGTCACCACCACGGGAGGATTTTCAACGGGAGGTGTGACCACGACCGGCGGATCTTCTTCGGTGGGAGGATCGACAACCGGGACGCCACTCGTCCCCTTGAGGCAATACGCGAGATCGACGCTCGAGCCGGGCAGGCCCGTGTCGGCCAGCGAGGCCACATGGGTCGCGGCATTGAAACTCACTGACATTCTCTCGCCATCGACGTACGCGACGAGCGTACTCGGTTCGATATCGGCGCGTGCCAGCGTGAAGGCGCCGATCAACTCGCTCGTCGGTTGTACGAAGATGCGGTGGAAACAGCCCGCTACGAGACTGAAGTTCAGCTCGCGCTGAATATCGAGCCGCGAGACGCGGTACTCCGCTTCCTGCAGGGCAGTCGGAGCCTCGCACGCCGTCATGGCGAGCGATAGAGAGATGAGCAAAAGACTCGGACGCAGCTTAAGATTTTTCATCGTCGGCATCCTCACTGTCCCGCTTCGGAACAATCACCGTCGGTGCAGACGGGCGCTTCCTTGGGATAACCGTTCAAGCAGTAACGCAGATCGAGCACGGCGCCTTCGATTCCCGCATTGGAAAATTGAATTTCACTCGTGCTCGCGTCCCAACCGTGCGAGACTTCGTTGCCATTCACGTAAGTCATAACCGACGAGATATTCACGAGGGCATGAGCAACAAAGAATCGGTCTTCGATGTTAGCGGACTGCACGAAACGTTCGTTAAAGCAGCCTTGCTCCACGGTCGGAACGGGCAGCGTTGCAATTTCGCTCGCGTGAACGGACATCGTGCCCGCTAAAGAGGACGCCAGAAGATACAGGCTTAAGCCCCAGGATTTCATATCGCTCCAAATCTGATGTGATGTGTGGCAGTCGAAGAGCTTACATGAGCCGAGCTGCCGAAGGTGCGGGAAAGGACCTCATAAGAATAGGGACTTATAGAGGCGCGAACAAGATAAGTTTTGATTAAGAAACTTAAGAAATGGAAAGGCCCTCTCTCCGGCTTAGGAGAGAGGGCCTTTTGGATTTTCGGTAATTCGGAACTTAGCGAGCTTGGACTTGAACGGTTTCGGTTTGACCGTTGAAGTTGGTCCACTCGTAAGAATCGATCGCAAAGCCCCAGCTGTTGACGGAGTCATCGCTAGTGAGTTGCAAGGTGATCTTCGAGCCTTGGACTTCGTTCGACCAGAAGCCAGCCGTCTTGCGACCGGTGACTTGATCGGCAACTTCGCCGTTCGCAGCGATGAGCTTCAGGAAATCGTAGCCGGATTCGAGATCAACACGTGTGAAGTGCACACGGATGAAGTTCGCGCCGGGTTGTTCCAAGGTCACGCTAACGTTGCTGTTGTCGAGGTAGGGGTGAGCCGATTCGACAAGGCGAGCGACGGGCGACGACCACGAGCCTTCAGGTGGGATCACGGGGCCAGGACCGGTGATGCCTGCAAGCAGGTTATAGATATTGAGACGACCCATTGAAGCGAGCTTGCCGCGGAAAGTGCGCGACTTGTCGGTGGAATCCATCAAACGAGCCTTCACTTGAGCGTAGGTCAGACTGGGCTCTTTCGCCAGAAGCAGCGCTGCTGCGCCGGACACGTGAGGAGTTGCCATCGAGGTTCCGCTGTAAGTGTCGTAAGCCACGCCGCCTTTGGAAAGAGCGGTGGGGATCGTCGAGTAGATGTTCTCGCCGGGAGCTGCAAGGTGAACCGTGGTTGCACCGTAGTTCGAGAAGTAAGCCAAGGCGTCGACGTTGTTAGACGCGGCGACCGAGATCACGTTATCGAGTTGGTAGCTAGCAGGGTACGAAGGATTCGCATCGTTGTCGCTCGAATCGTTTCCGGCCGCCGCGATGAAAAGGATGTTCTTGTCTTGAGCGCGCTTGATCGCGTCGAAGAGAGCTTGCGAGTAACCGCCGCCTCCCCAACTGTTGGACATGATCTGAGCGCCGTGAGCAGTGGCCCAGTCGATCGCTTTGACAGCGTCAGCAAGCGTGCCGCTGCCAGCGCCAGTCAGGAACTTAACGCCCATAACGCTTGCGTGCCAGGTAACGCCCGCTACGCCAACGCCGTTGTCACCAGAACCTGCGATGGTTCCGAAGCAATGCGTGCCGTGCGAGTGATCGTCCATAGGATCAAGTTTGTCGGTGATGGCGTTGTACCCGTGAACATTCGCATTGTCGGGAGCAGACCAGACGTTAGCTTGAAGATCGGGGTGCGTGTAATCGATACCGGTATCGATGATTGCAACGACGACGTCTTTAGAACCCGTCGAGATTGCCCATGCTTCGGGAGCGTGAATATCGGCACCGACGATTCCAGCGCGTCCGCTCTTGTCGGCTTGGCCGTTGTTCTTCATGGCCCAGAGGCGATTGAAATCGGGATCGTTCGGAAGGGACTCGGGAAGATCGAAGGCATGGTAGACAAAGTTAGGCTCAATGAACTCGACGTTTCCGAAATCGCGAACTTGGCTCATCATACGCGTAGCTGAGTTCGAACCGAGCGACATGAGCTCAGGCTTGGTGCTCTTCACGAGAACGACGTTCTCATCGGCGTTGACGACTTGTTTAACTTGGAGACCAAACTGCGCCAGAGTTTTGACGCTTTGGGAAAGAGTCGACAGACCGCTGACGCGCATCTTGACGACGAATTCGCCGGGGACAGCTTCAGGGGCCATTTCGCGAGAATGCTTCTTCGCGGATTTCAGGATGGGATTCTTCGCCATAACGGCTTGAGCTTCGATCGAAGCGAATCCACTCAGAGCCAAAGCTCCCACGACCAGATGTTTAAAAACGTTCATTCAGTTGCCCCCTCTAAAAACTTTTCCCACGGCGTGTTCCATTTTGGAACTTCGCCGTGTTCACACAAAATAGATTAAGGTCGAAGTGCCAAAATGAAACTGCTCTCTCGTCAAGAAACTGGAATGTAAGGTGAATTAAGGACGAGATTTTGACGATGCTCTCAAGATTTCAACTTCAGTTCACGATTCGAAATATCCAAATTTGTCATGTGAGCGAAAGAGCTCAGACTTTGAGTAATGCGCTCGCGGCTTGCTCATTTCTCTGAGAGCTTTTAGATTTCTCTCCATATGAAACGCATCTCATTTTTCGCCGCCGCCTGTATCGCCCTCTCTGCATCGCAGTCCCGCGCACAGAATTTGTCCGTCGATGTTCACGGCGCTTTGGCGCTAATCAATTATTCGAAGCTCAACGTTGAGGGCGGCACGGGCAGCACCTTTGGCACCCATCCCGCATATTTCTTCCATCGCAGCGTTGGCGTTTTCACGGGCCTCGACTACATCTCGCGTCCGATGGATCTTAATTCCTCGGAAACGACAAAGTGGCTCGAAGTTCCTTTCGGTCTCATGTTCCGCGGCGGCGAAGGAGCATCTCAAATGGTCGGGCTCGGACTGAGTTTCTCGAAGCCCCTGAACGACTTCGAAGATTCGGGCGGCACTCACGCCACGCAAGGCGGGCTCTCGCTCGTATTTCTTGCGAATCGCTACTATGAGCTGAACTCGGCCTTTAGTCTGGGTATCTACTCCGACATTCGCTATTCGCTGCACTCACCTTTCGCGGAAGCCGCTCTGAGTGAAGGTCGCATCTTGTCCTTCGACATTGGCCTTGGGGCGCGCGTTAATCTTTAAGCCGCATCTGCG
>JBDSDI010000238.1:0-8057 GCA_039920645.1 Bdellovibrionota bacterium
TCAGTGACGCGCCATACGGCTTTCCAGTGAACGAGATGGGGGGCGCGCTTTCCGGAGAGTATGTAGAAATATTCGAGGCTCGAATCCCGAACCCAATCGAGTTCAAAGTCAGTCGAGCCCTCGAGCTTCAAACGATCCATTTGGGGGGAGAAGCCGCGCGATCTGAGAAAAGGCAGCACTGCGGAGGCGATTTCTTCGCGACTCGCATCCAGTGTGATTTCAGCGGGGGGGTATTGACGCGCACTATCATTCAAAACGCCATAGCGGGCGCAAGCCGTCGTAAGGAACACAAGGAGCGTGGCGCTAAGAGAACGGCGAAGCACGTGCTTCCTAGTTTAGGGGGTCTCGAGCAAAACTGAAAGTCGTGGCGAAATTTTGATGCGAAGACGGGGTGTGCTAGTTTGTGACCACTAACGTGGACTGGGAAATTATAGCTACCATTAGCTGCATGTTTATCAGTGCAGCTTTCTCCGGTTTCGAGATGGCCTTGACCTCACTCGGTCGTCTCGAAGTTCAAAAGCTCATCGCCAAGGGTGATTCGGATGCGCGCCAGATCCAGCGCTGGGTCCGCGATCCAGGCCGCATCCTGATCATCATTCTTGTTGGCAACAACATCGCCAACTTTGCGGGTTCTTCGATCTTCACGCTATGGCTGACGCATAAATATCCGATGCACGTTTCGTGGGCGGTCGCGATCATGACCGTCGTCTTTATCATTTTCAGTGAGATCATGCCGAAGCTTCTCGCGCGCTACTCCGCGTCCCTCATCGCGCCCTACGCCATGCGCTTCCTTACGGTTACGGGCTGGGTTCTTTTACCGCTGACATGGTTTCTTACGAAACTGACCTCAGGTCTCGTGATGCTCTCGGGCATGCCGGGCCGCGAACGTCGCGAGAGCATTAGCGAAGAAGATATTACGCACACCATCGAGATCGCCACCAAAGAAGGCGGTATCGACCGCGCTACGGGCGAAGTTCTTTCAAATCTCATCGAATTCCCGGACCGCCTCACGATGCACGTCATGACTCCGCGCTCGAAGCTCGCTTCGATTTCGGTCTCGTGGAGCTGGGAGCAAGTCCTTCGCTATGTCGCCGTCGACGGACACTCGCGCTACCCCGTTTACCGCAACAACCTTGATCACATCGTGGGTATCCTGCTTGTGAAGGATCTGTTCCGCGAGATCCAAAAACCTAGCCCCGGTTCATGGACGCGCCGTATTCGTCGTCCGTACTACGTTTCGGAAATGGTTCAGCTCGGTGGCGTTCTGCGCGAGATGAAACGTTGGGGCACGCACCTCGCGCTGGTGCGCAACGAAGCAGGCGTGATCACCGGACTTGTTACGCTCGAGGATCTCTTAGAAGAAATCGTTGGCGACATCCGGGACGAGCACGACGATCCTTCCGAAGCCGGCCACGAGCAGGCTCTTGGCGGGCCGCGCATCGTTAACGGCGAGATTCCGATCATCGACTTCAACGATCACTACGGGCAGTCCTTGCCCGTTGATTCGTCTTACAGCACGCTGAATGGGTATCTGTTGATCCGAACCGGTGGGCAACTGCCACCTCCGGGCACGCTGATCTTCGACGACGAACTGACGTATCGCATTCACTCGGTGAGCGACACGGGTATCGCGACGATTGAACTCATGGAGCCCGTACGCACCGATACGAGCGACAGCGATTAGGCTTGAAGTCTCGTTAGACCGCGGCGCGACAGGTCGCTTCGATGTTCTGACCGTCGGGATCGAGCACGAACGCGCAGTAGTAATTTGGAGGATGGCCTTCGCGGGTTCCGGGCTTGCCGTTATCACGACCGCCGGCTGCGATAGCGGCAGCATAAAAAGCGTCGACGTGCGCACGGGTCTCGGCTGCAAAGGCGACGTGGAAGGTCGGGCGAGTGGGCTCGCTGCCGTTAGCGAGCCAGAAATCGAGACGATCTCCGATTCCGAATCCGGAAACATCATCACCGAACTCTTTGACAAGAGCGTAACCCAGAGGCGCGAGCGCTTGAGCGTAAAACGTTTTGCTTTTTTCGTAGTTGGAAGCTGTGAGAGTGAAGTGATCGATCATGACGTTCAAGCTCACTTCGAAAGTGAAACAGATTTTTTTTTCTTGGCCTGAAGGAAATTGCAGGCCCCATGAATCATATGGCGATGACCGGTGAGGCCGAAACCAAAATCTGTGGCGACTTTGACCTGGAGGGATTCAATTTTGTCGTTGTTGAATTCAAAGACTTCGCCGCAGTCGACGCAGATGATGTGGTCGTGGTGGGCTTCGTCGGGAAGCTCGTAGACGTCGCGACCTTCCATGTTCTGGTGCGTCGGCTCCAAGATGCCGGCGTCGCAAAGAACTTTGATGTTGCGGTAGACGGTCGCGGCTCCGATCGATGGATGAGCTTTTTTCACGCGACGGACCATCTCCTGGGCATCGAGGTGACCGCCCGTTTGGAGAATGATCTTAGCGATGTTCCAGCGTTGCTCCGTGAATTTAAGACCCTCGGTCGCGAGAAAAGATTTAAGCTCTTCGCGGTAGACGTTCATTTTTTGGGGAGAAGGCGGCGCCGATGCGGCAGGAAGAGGACGACCGCACGGGAGGACTTTAGTTCCTGACATGGCGGCCGATCCTAGACGCGCCGAGTAGGTGTGACAAGCGCTTTGAAGCGCCGGTAGAGGCTTTCATTTTGTCAGAAGCCGCTCGAGACGCTGCCGTAGCGGCTTGCAGCGCTTCGGGTCGCGAAAGGTACGTAGAAAGTTGTTGGCTGAGCAGTGCTGCCGAGACGATAGGGTGCAATGCTCCGAGTGCTTCGAGTTCCGGTGCTTCGATTTGTTTTCTGAGTTGGGGACCACAGAAAATCGGGAGTCCCCAGAGCGCCGGTTCCAGCACGCTGTGAAGGCCCGTGCGGAAACCTCCGCCCACGAAAGCTAAATCGAAATCCTGATAGGCCTCGAGCAGAACGCCTTGAATGCGCAAGATGCGCGCCATCGGCAGCAGGTGTTGAATGCTCGCGACGACGTGCATGTCGTCGGTGACGTGAGGAATCACCACGATCTGGATGCGCGCTTGGTCTTCGGTCGACAGCGCTTTGAGAGCTTCGGCCAACACGGCCGCGTCTTCGGGCCATGCCGATCCCATCAGCAGAGAAAGTTTTCGATTGTCGGGGCGCGCGCGACTTTCTTCGAGGACGTGATGGTCGCGCGATTGCTGATCGAGGATCCTCGAGGCGATACGGTCCAGGCGGGGATTGCCGATCCAGACGATCTGGGACGAGGAGTAGTTAGACAATCGCGTACGAAGCGCGTCGACCTCAAACGCCGAGCGCACGCCCACGGCTATGAGCTTTTCGGGGCGCACCACGTTTTCGAAGAGGCTGGTCGCTGACGAAGCCTTGGCCGGCATCCAAACGATACCGCGAGCCAGCGCTCGCTCCTGCGCCGCGAGCATAAGGTTCGGCCATAGATCGGAGTGGCTCAAGACGAGAAGCTCCGGTTGGAGTGTCTCGAGAAAGGATGTGATCTTTTGCGGATCTTCGGAGGGAATCGGGCCGGCGTAAATCACGAGTCCACGTTGGCGCAGTCTTTCTAGAAAAGGTTTGGCCGACGGAGAGCTCGCGGTCACCACGAGTCGACTCGAGTCATAGCCGGCTTCTTTTAGCGCTTCTTCGTTTAAGAAGAAATTCGCGAGATCTTCGAGCTCGCCGACCGAAGCACCGTGAATCCACAGCGTGGGCACGGGCGACGCACGTACGAGAAATTGTTCCCAGTTCTCGCGGAAATGCAGTGAATCGGAAATCGATTTCGGCAGGCCGAAGAGCGCTTCCGTGACGTGGAGTCCTTTGAAGAAGAGGCGCGAAGCGCCGGCAATCCATTTCTTCATGCGGGCGAGCTCCCATATCCGAGGAGGCGCCACATTTCCTGAAGGACCCGACGAGGCGTGACCTGCTTCATACAAGCGTGGTGCTCGGAGAGTCTGTAGCAGATGCCGTCGCCATGGAGCGTACACGGACGGCAGCCGAGTTCCACGGCGAGCTCGCGGGAGTTCTTGAGCCAGGGAGAGAATCCGAACTCGGGTACGATCGGTCCGGCCAGACTTAAGACCGGCGTTCCGACAGCTTCGGAGATGTGCTGCCAGGCCGAATTGGAAGACAGGGTGAGATGGTGTTCGGAAGCGATGCGGGCCAAATCGGTGAGCTCGGTGCGCGTCTGCAAATTATCGACCGAGAGATAGCGAATACGTTCCTGAATCCAGGCGGCGTCGATCCAGGTGCGGCTCCCTACGAGGGTCACGTGCACGCGCACGCTCTCGAGTTTCGAGAGAGCTTCAAGTAGGGTCTTCCAATTTTCGAGGGGCCAGATTTTTTTCCAGTGCTGAGCATCGGGCGCGACGAGAATGCGCAAAGGCCCTTGGCCGGGACGAAACTCCGAGACACGTCCCCCGGTGACGAGGCGCGGTTTGGGTTGCGCATGATGATCATCGATAAGTTCGAGATGTCTCTCGAAGACATGCTTCGGGGCGTTCGAGCCGATATCTTTTTTGAAAATGAGCAGCATCCAACGTCTTAAACGCTCCTTGGGCGTACGGCGCACTTGAATGCGCGCGACGATGCGCGAGCGTTCGAGACCAAGCATGAGCCCCCACGAGAACAAGACGGATTTGGAGACGTTATGAAGGTCCCAGATCTTGAGGTCATCGATGCGAGGCGAGGCGTAGAGTCGCATGAAACCTGCGAAGTTCATTCCCGCGAAAAACCACCCGACGAGACCGCCTCTGGGCTTCTTAAGACCGTAGACTTTGAGCGGTCCAGGGAAATTTTCTTCCACGAAAGGTTTGAGATTTTCACTAGTGACAAAGAGCGTCTCGCCCTGGAGAGCTTGCGTGAAGGCGGACGTCAGCACGAGGTCCCCTAAAGCGGAAAATCTCAGGACAAGGTTCACGCTCGTTCACATTCTTTCGGGAGCTTTGATTCCGAGCAGTCCGAGTCCCTGTTTCAAGAGGCGCTGGGTGTTGCTCGTGAGCATCATAAGAAGGTCGACTTCGTTGGCGCTCGAGACATCGAGAAACCGCACTTTGTGGTAGAGCTGGTTGAAGGCTTTGGCGATATCGAGCGTAGCCGAAGCGATTTGAGCGGGATCGCGGTGAACGAGCGCTTTCTCTGCGGAAAGATCGAAGCCGTCCCATGCGAGCAAGAGGCCGCGAACGGCTTCGTGTCCGAGCAGTTCCGCGATCGGTTTTGCATCGGGGGTCGCGAGCGTTTTGCGATGCACATTCGTGCGCTCAAGGAGTGAGGTGCAGCGCGCGTGGGTATACTGGATCACGCCTGAGGTATCGCCCTCAAAAGAAAGCGCTTTGTCCCAGTCGAAGCGAATGTCGTGGTTGCGGTTTTGCGAGAGGTCCGTAAAAATGAATGCGCCGATTCCGACCATCTCGGCAACCGCCTCCGCGCCCACGAGCTCCGGATTTTTTTCGCGGATGATTTCGAGCGCCTTTTTCTTGCCTTCATCGAGAGCGTCGTGCAACACGATCATGTTGCCCTCGCGCGATTTCATGGTCTTGGAGCCGAAGCTCAGCATTCCGTAGCTGATGTGCTCACAGCGATCCGCAAACGGTTTTCCAAGCTGCTTCAAAAGATCGAAGAGCTGTTGAAAGTGGAGCTTTTGTTGGATGGAAACGACGTAAAGCGAGACGTCGTATTTGAAGCGATTAAAACGATCTTCGGCCGCGACGATGTCGCGCGTGATGTAGAGCGACGCGCCGTCGTTTTTCTTGAGGAGCACGGGGATCTTGTGGCCAGGCAAATCGCAGACGAGCGCGCCATCGGAAACGTAGGTTCCGACCTTCGAGCTCACTTCATCGACGGCGGCATCAAGCTTCTTTTCGTAGAGACTTTCGCCGTCATAGTGATCGAAATCCACATCGAGCCGCGAATAGAGCTTCTTGATCTCTTCGATCGAAGTTCCGCGGAAGAGCTGCCAGATGCGACGATACTCCGACCTCCCTTCTTCGAGGTGGCGAAACGCTGCCTTGGCATTCGCAGCGAGCTCGGGATTTTCCTTTTCGGCGCGGTTGTAGCGCACGTAGAGGTCGAGCATGTAGGGCAGGCCTTCTTCGCGAAGCTTCTTCTCGACGGGTGCGTCGCCACCGAGTTCCTTGGATTCGAGTTTGAATGCTTCGATAAGTTTGCCGAAGGAGGTGCCCCAATCGCCGAGGTAATTGATGCGTTCGACGCGGTAGCCTTGGAATTTAAAAATGCGCGCCAAGCTGTTGCCGATCGCGGTCGAGCGCAGATGGTGAAGACCGATTTCCTTGGCAACGTTGGGCGAAGAGAAATCGATGACGACTGTTTTGCCACGACCGAGCTCGAGGCTACCGAATTTTTCCGGGTTCTGATCGAGCTTGTCCTTGATCGATGCATAGAGAGTTTCGACGTTTTGGAAAACGTTCAGATAGGGGCCGACGGCGCGGACTTCCGAAAATCCAAGCGTGGAAAGCTGGGAGGCCAAAGCGGCCGCCAGCTCGGTGGCGACGACCGGGGGCGCCTTGCCGAGCGCTTTGGCGAGCTTGAAGCAGGGTACGGAAAAATCGCCCAGGGCTTTGTTGGGGGTGGGTGCCCAGTCGCCAGTTTCGAGGCTCAGGTTCGTATGGGCCTTGATGGCCTCGTGGATTCGGTCAATCGACGCTCTCATGCCTCACTAGCATCGAGCCAATTGCCCCTGGAATCAAGAGTGAGCTTCATGGAAGCATCACATTACGAATTGAAGAAAATGCTTTATTCTAAGCTCATGACGAAAACCTTCGGATTCTCGCTTTTGGCCGCGACTCTTTTGCTCTCAGTCTCCTCTCAAGCCGCTGAACACGCCGCTTCGTGCTACTCGGACCTGCGAGAACAGATGTTTGCGGACGACGGGGTGATGGATGTGCGGCTCGTTATGGGTTATCTAGACGCCGTTGGCTCCGAACGTTCCGACGCGAACCAACCGAATAAAGCGAGTGGCCGCAACGAAGAGATTGAAAGCTACCAGAGCGAACTCATCAAGGAAGGCTTCACCCTTGTTTCCAGCAAACAAATCCAGAACGAAATGAAGGTGCCTGACGGACAGGGCTTCGTTTACGAGAAGAAGGACGTCAGGGGACGTCCGATTCGAATTTCGATCGTGAGCGCGACCAAGGCCGACGAAAAATACAACTTCTTCGCCTCGAAAAAGGCGGAAGCGTTCTTCGACAGTGCGTTGCGCGAGGCCGATGCCGTTATTTACTCAGGACATTCGCGCAAAGGGGGCGGCCCCGACATGAGAAAGCCCGTCACGCATAAGGATGCCGCTGGTGATCTGCACGTCGATTATGCGCACTACCAAAAGACCCGGCCCGGACTCGCACGCATCGAGAATAACCTCGCCAAAACTCAAGACAAACCGGAGCTCGTTGCTTCGCTTTCCTGCGATTCCTACAATCACTTCTACGATTTCCTGAAAAAACAGCTCCAGTGCGAGAGTCAGAGCACGGGTCTTGTGCTTTCAACGCGCGTTGCTTATGCGGACGAAACCGAAGCGGCGGCGCTCGCCATCATTCGCTCGCTTGTCAGTGGCAAGGACATGACTGCCGAGCTCGGAAAAACTAAAGCGTGTGGGGCTGCGGGCATGTTTGGCGATCCGACGCGGATTCCCTTCCGCTTCGACATCGTGAAACCCGCAACGAAGTCTCACTGAGAACTCGCGCGCGGTTTAGACCATGACTTCGAGATACCAGGCTTGAAGATACTCGGATTCGATAAACCCGAGTAGCGGCGCATGATCGGGCGCGGGCCCATGAACTTCGAGAATCCGCACGCTGCGACGGGCATCGTGCGCGGCGCCCTTAAGCATGTGGCGGTAGTCTTCGGGGTCGATGTGGTGGGAGCACGAGCACGAGACGAGCAGACCCCCGGGGTTGAGGCAGTGAAGCGCACGCAGGTTCAAGTCGCGGAAGGCCCTGAGCGCGCGGTCCTTGTCCTTCGGGTTTTTAACGAAGGACGGCGGGTCGAGCACGATGAGGTCGGCGCGGTAGCCTCCTTGGTGGGCGCTCTTC
>JBDSDI010000239.1:0-7439 GCA_039920645.1 Bdellovibrionota bacterium
CATGACCCTGGAAGGCATGGCCCGCGCGCTCGATCCGGATTTCGATCTCTTAAGCGCCGGTGCCGGCTATGCGAAGACGGTTCTTCGCACACTCTATAAACCGGAATATATTGCCAAAGAGCTCGCATTCACGGGTCGCGATTGGCTCAGTCTCGGTCGCAACTTTCCGCGCCAGGCCGCAGAAATCGTGCGCCAAATCGAGTGCGGTGAACTTCGCGTCGCCACGCACGTGCCCGAGCTCACGGCGGCCGCAAGAATGCATTTCAGAGCTCAAGGTCTGCTCGCGCAAAGCATCCTCTCCGCGACGTTTCTCGGCGTCGCCACAGTCTTCAGCACGCAGCTCATTCTACCCACTTACGTCATCGCGGCGGCCTGGGCGCTCGCAGCCTACGTCGCATCATGGACCTTCTGGCGCATTTGGCGCAGCACCTGACGACATGCCATCGCGTGCGCAAGTCCCCCGTCGCGCAACGTTCCTGAAGTCGCAAGCGCGCCCCTTCGATGCGCGGCGATTCGACTATTCTCTCGACTACGGCGCGCTCGACCTTCGCCAAGACCCGGCACTCTACCGTGTTGGTGTCGGTGAACAGGGCGTATTGCTCGTTCAACCTTACAAGTCGGAGATTCTCCCCCGGTGGAGATTCCGCACTCCCGCCGAAGCACGAGCGTCCGCGAACGCGATCCGAGGTCTTTTCGAAAACTATCGCGTGCAACGGGATTTTGTCGGCATGGATATGGCCCGCAAATTTTTGCAGATGGGTTACACCCGGTCACGTCGCTACGCCAACCACGCATCGGGCCGCAAGTACGCAAGCGACGGAACTCTGCTGCCCTTTAAGAACGACTCCGCGAAGGCCACATCCGCGCAGATTTTTTTCGAAGTTTGGAAAGAGATCGAAAACGATTTCACTTACGCATTGTTGAAGCTCGAGTGGCGAGACCGTTTTGGCTGAAGCGTCTGCAGGAGCTGCAGAGTCCGTCACGGATAAATAAGTTGAAAGTATAAATTGCGGCGGAACTCCGCTTTCGGGAACGACAAAAATGGGGGCCCCTTGCGGAGCCCCGTCCCCCAGGAATTTTACCGAGTTTCGACTCCAGAAGTCTGTGACTCGCGGATCTGATGAGCGTCAGCTGACACCTGTGGTGTCATGCCGGGAACTCCTCTATTGAAGCAGCTTCAAGGCCATTTGGTTCGACGAGTTCGCCTGACCAAGGACCGAGATGCCCGCTTGCAACATAATGTTGTTTCGGGTCATTTCCGCGGTTTCGACGGCCATATCGGCGTCGCGTACGCGGGAGTTCGCAGAACTTAAGTTCTCGACACTGACTCCGAGGTTGTTGATCGTCGCTTGCAGACGGTTCTGAAGCGCACCGTAGTCGGCCCTGACCGCCGCTACTTTTTGAATGGCTTGGTCGATCTGCTGCAGCGATGCTTGCGCACCGAGCTTTTCCCTGACGTTCAGGTCCGCCAGACCGAGGCCCGCCACGGTCGCATTCGATTTCGACGCATCGAAGGTAATGCGGTCGACGCCGGGAATGTTACGAATACCGACTTGAAGATCCATCTCCGGCGCGGAGCCGTTGAGGAGCTTGGTATTGTTGAATTCGGTCGCTTGCGAGACGCGATCGATTTCGTTCAAGAGAGATTGGTACTCGACGTCGAGGAATCCGCGCTCTTCCTTACCGATGGTATCGGAAGCCGACTGGATGCCCAGTTCTCGAAGTCGTGACAGGATGTTGGAGGTTTCGTTCAAACCACCTTCCGCGACTTGGACGAGGGAGATTCCGTCTTCGGAGTTTCTCATCGCCATGTTGTAACCGCGGATTTGTGCTTTGAGGTTTTCGCTGATGGCAAGGCCGGCGGCATCGTCGCCCGCTCTGTTGATTCGGCTACCCGAACTCAACCGTTCCATCGCTTTGCGCATGTCGAGGTTCGTCACGCGCAAATTGCGTTGGGCGTTCACTGACGCCACGTTAGTGTTAATTCTCAATCCCATTTCGGTCCTCCTAACCTTCTTGGCGGGACATCATGTCCGGCCTTTCCCTTGTCTCGCACCTTTCCTCTTTGCGACCTCGATGGAAACTCCTGTCTCCGAAGGTCACGCGGGTGAATTGCGCTCCCATTACGATTCGGAGCGCTTCGCCGTAAGCTTGAGAAGTTTCTTAAGATCAGGTTAAGAAAAGCTGAGACGCACGGCACAACGTCGGGATTTTGGCAGTCCCTTTTACGGTTCTTTTCCAAAGAACTCCGCAGATTTAGAAAGTCCTCATGATCCACGCTAAGATCTTTTCTTATGAAGGTGTCGGATCTCGCAGAATGCCCGGACCGTCGCGCAGACGTTATCGCTCTCATGCAAAAGGAGTTTCCTCGGGGCCAGCCTCAGTCCTCTGCCCTCCCCTTCGACGACGAATTCGGGGCCCTCTTGCGCGACAATCCCCCCGAGAGAATCCTCTTCATCGAAGACAACGGCCTCGTCGTCTCGGCACTCGGGTGGAAAAGTTTTCTCCTCAAACAAGGTCTCAAAATTGCCGCTATTGGTCTCGTGGTAACCGACTCCGCTCATCGCAAGAAGGGCCACAGTCGCAATCTCGTGCTTGAAGCCGAGAAGCGCGCGCACGCTGAGCAATGCGCACTCGCCTGTCTCTGGAGCGATCTGCTCGAGTTTTACACCAAGCTCGGCTACGTGCTCGCCAGTTCGGAAATCTCGTGGGATCTCTCCGAAGTTCCGAACATCGAAGAACTCGCGGTCTCGGAAAATTTCGATGACCCAACGATCCGAGAAATCACGACGAGCGACGTCTCGGAACTGATGCGTCTCTACGCCAACGATCCACTCGGGCCTGCGCGCGACGAGAGCGTTTTCCTCCGACAACTCCGTCAATCAGATACCCTGAGTCTCGTGGCCGCGCCTCAGGGCAAACCCGCGGCCTACGCGCTTTGCGGAAAAGGCCGCGACTTGCGCAACGTGATTCATGAACTCGTAGGGGATCAGAAGTATTTCCCGGCGCTCATCGAACACGCTCGCAACGTGCTCGCTCGTGTTGAGCCGTTAACGGCCGTGCGCCTCCAGTTTCCCGTGAATCACCACCTTCAGGAAGAGCTCGAAGTGATTCTGAACGCCGGAGAACAGGGGGCGGTCTGCTTCGCCAAGATCCTGATCATGGACGACGTCGTCGTGGCCTTGAACGCGGAGTTCAAGGTCCAGGGCTTCGAGTCCCTGCGGATCAAATACATGAGCGATCTCAATGCGTGGACACTCGAGGACAGCAAGCAGGACATCTTCATGAGCCCCGACCCGGCGCACCTTCTGCAGATTTTTGCTCATCCTTGGGACCTCGAAGAACTCGAGGGCCTCCCCGGCCGGACCTTAAAACGCCTTGTGGGCTGGCAACCCTATCCCCTCTATTTCTGGGGCCCCGACGGCGTCTAGCCTTGATTTATGACGCAAAGCGTAGTAACCCCTCTTCTCAGAGGAGTTCCCTATGAAAAAACTGTTGATTGTCGCTACTGCTTTTTTTGCCGTTACCGGCGTTGCTCGTGCCGCTATGAGTGGCTCGGATGTTCCTGCTGTCGATACCGCGCGTGAAGGCGATCTTGCCAAAGGCGTCCTCGCGTTCTTCAAAGCCAACTCGAAAGCCAACGAGACCTGCTCTTTCACGTCTTACGAAGTTTCGAAGCTTGAAACCTATTCCGGGCACCGTGAAAAGGTTCCAGGCACACTGACCGATTACACCGGAACCTATCTCGCTCAGAGAATCTGCAATGAAGGCGCGACCTTCGCGGGTGCTGGACGTTACCTCGAGGAAGCACTCGTGATCAAAGCCGATCGCACGGGTCTTGAGAACAGCAAACAAGTCATCGTTCCCACCCAAGCCGACATCTTCACCATCGTTCGTGCCATCGATACGAAGCTTCTGAAAATTGAATAGGAATCAAACCGCACGCATGGTTCGTCGAGAGCCTCGTGTCCCGTGAAGGGATGCGAGGCTTTTTTAATTAAGGACGAAAGCCGCCCTCGACGCCCTTCGTGACAATCGAAACGGCATCGTGAGGATGTAAGCTTTCGACGTGACGGGCTTCGATGCGGTAATCGACGATTTTCTTCTGGGATTCGAGCCAGAATTTCATGCGGCGAGCGGCGTCTTCGCAGAACATGGTGTTCTGTCCGTTCAGCCGGGCGAACTCTTGCTCGTCCTCGCGTTTGACGGCGGCTTGAACGGCGGTCTTGAGCACGCCTTCCACGGAATCGATAAGGTCCACGAGAGTCACGGGCTCAGCAGCGCGATCCACGACCACCTTCACATCCGCATAGCTGCGCTGGCTATGGGGAGTCGCGAGGATGGAGCTCTCTTTTACGATCCACTCTTTCATTTCCTCAAAAGAGAGCGTCCCGCGCGAAGAAAAGTCTTTCACGAGTTTTTCTTGGATGAGCTGACGCGCGAGAGCGGCCGAGCAGGGACAGGTGCTGGAGTACGCAACGGAAACTCCGGTTTCGAGCCGCATCGCTCCGCGCGTCAGCGAGCCGCGGAAATTTACGGGATAGGTGCGCCATGCGCTGTTGTCACTGAGGAGCGCCTTACGACGAACGAGATATTCGAAACTGATCGAAAGCGAAGCGGAGTCGCTGATTTCGGCGTGAGTGCGTACGAAGTCCGTGAGAACGTCTTCGATGAGAGCGGGCGTAAGGAAATCTATTTCGAGACGTTTCTGAAGCGCCAGGAAAAGACGCGACATGTGAATGCCCTTCGCCTTGGGATCGATGAGATTGACGTAGGCGTCCGCCTTGGCCGCGAGCATGATCGGGTCACCCTCGGCATTTTGGATGCGGACGGGGACTTCGATCAGCGACATTCCAACGCGATCGAGCGTGCCTTGATGAGCCACGCTCATGTCGTGGGCGACATCCGGAAGAACGTGCGTTTTGCTGTCGGAGACGGCTTTCAGATTGCCTTTGTTCATTGGCAGAAAGCCTAGTTCATGTCGACCTCGAGGGGCAAACGTCATTTACGTCATAGCATAAGAGCGCGTATTCTGAGGTTCTCGTGTCGACCACGTGCGAGCTTCTCCAGACTCATACGGGTGAAGGCATGCGGCGACCATAAGGGCGACGTGAAATCGATGATGTCGCGAACCCAGGTTCCGCCCTCGCCCGCCTCGAAAATATGCTGGTGGCGGTAAGCTTTGAAGGGACCCTTTTCCTGAACGTCGACGAAATAACGGCGCGGCCCTTCGTCGACGCAGTCCACGACATGCGCGATCCAATCGACGATGCGTCCAAGTCCCGGAACCTTCAGTCCGAGCCTCAGCCGGCTCCCCTTCTGGATCTCCCCCGGCTCTTGAAGCACCAGACCAAAAATTTTTGGCGTCAGCTCCACGAGGCCCGTTGGCGTCGAAGAGTGCTTCCATACGCTCTCAAGATCCGCAGGAATAAAAGTCGTGATGTCGATCTGATTTCCGGTTTTCATCGCTCTTACCTTGTAGCCTTCAAACGGAGTCCCGTCACCCAGCCCCCATCGACGTGGGTATCGAAGGAGGAAATCAGTCCGGTTCCGGAACCTTGATAATCCTGGAGAAAGACGGAAGCTCCGATGCTGTCATTGAAGTCGCGTCCGAATTCGGATCCCCAGAAGACTTCGCCCGACTCGGTCGAAAGCATCTGGAACTCAAAAGTGTTGCGACCGGCTTCATAACGAATCGGTAGATAGAGGATACGCTCGGTCTGTGAGTCGGGAGTTGCTCGGTAGAACGTGAGCTGCGGGAGCAACGTCCATTCGCCCATAAAAAAATCCGTGCCCGCGATTACGAAAAACGCGTCGCGGTCGTTGCCGCCAACTTCGAGCTTAGGGACGGCGCTCGCCAAAGCGTAGCTGAGCGAGAAACCGTAGCTGTCCGTCTTGCGAACGTAAGCGTAAGCGGGACTGAAGTCCCACCCCTGAACTCGAAATTTCGCGCGTGCTCCGCCCTCCGCTCTCCACTCCTGGGAAACCTCTCCGACACCGTCCGCGAAAGAATCCGTGGGCGTGCGCACAGACGCAAAGCCTTCAAGTTCCACATCCTGACTCGAATAGCGGATGAGAGCCCCTATGGGATGTTTCAGAACGTCGGCGAGAGGATCGAGGAAATAGCGGTCCCAGCGTCTCGCGGTCCAGAAATCCAAAGACGGCAGAGACCACGATTCGCTCCACCGCACGGGCTGAAGGCCGAGACGGACTGTAAAGGGGGAAAGGTCGGCTTCGACGTAGGCTTCCTGCAAAAGCGCCCGGGCGCGCTGCCCGTCGGAATACGGAAGTTTGTCGAGAGCGTCGGCTTCGAGCAAGGCCTCGCCATGAAAGCGGAAGCGGCTTGAGGAGAAATCAAGTTCGGGTTTGACCGAAGCGCGAGCGGAGAGCGGCTCGCGGCCTTGGATAAAATCAAGACGACCGCTCACGGTCGAGGCGTACGAGGCGACGGGGACGAGCAACGCGAGGACCAACGGCGCCGTCTTCATCGGAGGGACTCGAGTTTTCCTTGCGTGAAGAAAGCGTCGGGGAGCGTCGCTTTTTCCATCGATTCGATACGAATCTCGCTCGCCTTGCCGCTCGCGTCTTCGATCTTAATGAGTGAAGGGCGCTCGGCGCCCGCGAGTTTCTTGAATTCTCCGAAGACGGCTTTTTTAAGCACGACTTTGCCGTCCACGGAAAGATACTGCGCATCGAGGGGACGTCCGTCTTTGGTCGCGACGTTCAAACGAATTTTTTGATACGTGAGTCCGCTGCTTTTTCCCGTCAAGAGAAGCGTGCTTTGCGCAGCGGTGCTCGACTCGACAGCGACGTCGTAGTCTCCGAACCAGCGCGTGCGCGCGATATCGCCATTAGCGACCTGTCCCGAAAGTTTCTGTGCCAGCGACATGCGCAAGGATCGTTTGAGATTCGGCATATACAGATAGAAGTCTTTTTCGACCATGAGCATGTTGCGACCGGCGTCCTTAGCGGGCGCCTTCGTGACGATCACGCTCTTGTCTTTGCCTTTGACGAAGATCTCGTAGGACGAAATGCCGTCTTCGGTTTGGACCGTAGCTTTCATTTTGAAGGTGTCCGAAGGGTTACGAACCTCGTCGGCCTTCTTCAGGAGAGCTTCTCCATTCGGAGCGGCGACGGCACAAAGAGTGGTCAAACTCAGCAAGACGCAGGAAATTTTCGTTGTGAATGTCATCGGGATGCCTATCGACCGTTTCTAAAAAAAAGTCTCCGATTGAGAAAGCTTTTCTGGAAACAGCGCAACACATAAGTGACACCGCATCAACTTGAGAGCGGGGCCGGTCTGGCCGATACAAAGACGATGTCCTCTATTTACGCCTGCGAAAATCTTAGATTTTCCTATGTTTTGGGATCCGTTCCGGTTCCAGCATTAAAGGGCGTGGACTTGCATCTTGATTCCGGCGCGCTCGTCGCGCTGAGCG
>JBDSDI010000240.1:0-2699 GCA_039920645.1 Bdellovibrionota bacterium
GCATACGCTGTCCCTGTTACTCATTCCCTCACTCGCGATGGCCCAAGGCCTTGCCCTCGACGACGCCGTAAAAGAAGCGTTGGGTGGCTCTCCCAAAGTGGAACGTGCCGCCTCTAAAGCCGAGGAAGCCGCGTGGGGCAAAACCGAGGCGCTGAGCGGATTCCTTCCCTCAATCACTCTCGACGCAAACCATATTTTCGAGAAGAAATATATGCTTCTCGATATCAACTTGGGCGGCAATCCCGCGTCGATCGCGCAAGTCGTTCCCACCACTCTCTTCACGCTAAGCGCGCAGATTCCTCTCTTTGACGGACTGCGGAACGTGAATCGTTTCCGCGCCGCCAGAGCAATGGAAAACGCCGCTCGCGACGAATCCGATTGGATGCGTTTCCAGACCGAGCAAGAAGTAGGGGTTCTTTTCTACAGGGCCCTCGGTTCCCAGGCTCTGCGCGACGTTGCTCAGCAGAATGCCCAGACTCTCGAGGACCACCTCAAAGACGTGAAGGCTTTTCAAAAAGCGGGCATTGCGACGAACTACGAGGTTCTTCGTGTCGAAGTCCAGGCGAGCGAAGCCCGCTCGGAGCTTCTGAATTCGACCGACAACGTCGAAATCGCGCGGGCTCGGCTCTCTGAAGCGATCGGCCGCGCTTCGGACGACCGCGTTCTCGAGGGTGCGCTTCCCGAACCCAAAGAAGACTGGATTTCGAAACTCGATTTGAACGACAACTCGGGCCGCAAAGATCTCGCCGCCGTGGAAAGCGCCGCAGAAAGCGCGCGTCTGCAGGACACGGTCGCCGGACGCTTCTGGGTTCCGCGCATCGGCGCCTTTGGACAGTATCAGTATTACAACAACCGTACCGACTCCTTCGCGGACTGGGACGTTTATCGCAACGCCTACCTCGTGGGCATCAACCTCAGCTGGAATCTCTTCGACGGCATGGGGTCGATCGCGCGCGCCAAGCAAGCGGCCGAAAGACGCGTCCAAGGCGAGAAGACCTTGGAGCTCGCCACGCTTCACTCCAAACAGGAGCTCGATCTCTGGCGACGTAAATTCCTTTACCAGTGCGCCGTTTTCCGCTCGCGCCAAAGCGACGTGAGCAAGACCGACGAAAGCGTCCGCTTGGCCAAGAGCGGACGTAAGGCCGGAACTCGCACCAACACCGACCTGCTCGACGCGGAGGCCGAAGCGTTCCGCTCCAAAGCCGGTCTCGTGAATGCGCAAATCGGAGCCCTTGAAGCTCTCTCGAATCTACAACTTGCACTCGGAAGGAAAATCCAATGAACGCGGCATCGACGAAGAAAAAACTAAATATCACTCGTAAGCATGTTCTCACGGGCGTAGGAAGCCTCGTCGCGGTGCTCGGATGTTACTTAGCCTACCAGCATTTTATGTTCATCAGCACTGACAACGCGCAGGTCGAAGCGCACTCGGTCATGCTCGCCTCCAAAGTGGCGGGCTTCGTCGTCGAAGTGAAAGTGACCGAAGGCCAACGCGTAAAAACGGGCGATGTTCTTGTGCAGATCGATCCTCGCGACTACGAAAACACGCTCACCCAAATCAAAGGCGATCTCACCTCGGCCGAAGCGCGTAAGCGCGACGTCGAACGCAACTACGGCCGCATCTCGTCGCTCTTCTCTCAAGGGGCCGTTTCACAGCAGCAGTTCGACACCGCCAGCACTTCCTACTCCGAAGCAAAAGCGAAGTTCGAAGCCGTCTCGGCTCAAGTCGCCCAAGCGCAACTGAACTTAGACAACACCCGCGTCGTCGCTCCTATCGATGGATTCATTGCGCGCAAGGCTGTCGAAAAGGGTCAGCTCACGTCACCGGGTATTCCCCTCATCGGATTCATTGGTGCCGACGAACGCTGGATCACCGCAAACTTTAAAGAAACCGAAATCAGCCAAGTTAAAGTCGGAGCCAAGGTCGACGTCACAGTCGATGCGGCGGACGGCGAAGACTATCACGGCACCGTCGAGAGCATCAGCTCCGCAACTGGATCGACTTTCACGCTGCTTCCGCCCGACAATGCGACGGGCAACTTCACAAAAGTCGTCCAGCGTGTTCCCGTTAAGATCAAACTCGAAGGTTTGAAAGATTCGGACTTCGTGCTCTTGAAGGCGGGCCTCTCGGCCGTCGTCAAAGTTCACAAGTAAGCACCCTAACAGCGTCTCATACTTTTAAAGGCGGCGAATCGTGGAACAAAAAACCAATCCGATGATCGTGTTTGTGGCGGTCCTGGCCTCGCTCCTCGAGATCATCGACACCTCGATCGTGAACGTCGCATTACCCACGATGATGGGGAACCTCGGCGCTACGCTCGAAGACATCAGCATGGTCATCACCGGTTACGCGATTGCCAACGCGATCGTCTTGCCCGCCTCCGCGTGGCTCGGCGATCGTTTTGGTCGCCGCACCTACTACCTCGGTTGCATCGCCGCCTTCACCATTGCTTCGGTCGCGTGCGGACTCGCACCGAATCTCACAACTCTTATCATCTTCCGAATCTTCCAGGGTCTCGCTGGCGGCGCGCTGTTGCCCACCTCGCAGACCCTGATCTACGAACAGTTCCCCAAAGAAAAGGCCGGCCTCGCGGGCGCGATCTTCGGGATGAGCGTCATGATCGGACCCACCCTCGGTCCCGTCATGGGTGGTTGGCTTACGGACCACTTCGGATGGAGATCGATTTTCAACGTGAACT
>JBDSDI010000241.1:0-16244 GCA_039920645.1 Bdellovibrionota bacterium
AGGGTTTAGAGATGTAGCGCCAGATGTGGCCGTTGTTGACGGCTTCGATCACCGCTTCGAGATCCGCAAAACCGGTAAGCAGGATGCGAGTCGACTGTGGAGTGAACGCCTGGACACGTTCGAAGAACTGCGAGCCTGTCATACCAGGCATGCGTTGGTCCGAGACCAGTACGTCGAAGGGCGGTTGCTTTTGGACAAGTTCCAAAGCTTCGTCGCCGTTATTAGCGGTGAAGACTTCGAAATGCGAACGCAGCAAACGGCGTAGGGCGTTGAGATTGTCTTTTTCGTCGTCGACGATCAGGACTCTCGCCTTGTTCACGTGATCCACGTCCTTTAGTAACGTTCTTGGAAGTAGTCGGTAAGGATCTGACGATGATCGAAAGCAATCGTCTCCGGAAGATTCATCTGGTGGTAAAGGCCAACGTTGGCTGCGTCAGAGCCGGCGCGCGGTTTGCCGCGTGCGTGAGCAACCCAGACGACCGACGCCGTGTGTCCACGTGGATCGCGCTTCGGATCGGAATAAACGTGGAACTGACGCACGAGCTCGACGTCTAGACCGGTTTCTTCCTTGGCTTCGCGAAGTGCCGCTTCTTCAACAGTTTCACCGACATCCACAAATCCACCTGGGAGAGCCCAACCGTTTGGTGAGTTTTTGCGTTCGATGAGCACAATCAGGCCGGCGCCCAGCTCGATAATGAGGTCGGCGCAAAGGCGGGGGGTTTCGGGTGCGCCGTGATTTGCTTGGGGTGTCTTTTGACCGGTGTCCATCTCGTGATAATCTCCTCAAGGCTTATGAAAATCGGCATTCCAAAAGAAATCAAAAACCTAGAGAACAGAGTCGCTATTGTTTTGGCTGGCGTCAAGTCCTTGAAGCTCGCAGGTCACGAAGTTGTGATTCAGTCGAGTGCGGGCGTCGGATCCGGCATCAGCGACGACCAGTACAAAGCTGTCGGGGCCCGCATCGTCGCTACGGCGAAAGAAGCTTGGGACGTCGACATGGTCATCAAGGTGAAGGAGCCGATCGCTCCCGAATTCGAATTTCTGCGTCCCGGACTGATTCTCTACACCTATCTGCATCTCGCCAACGAACCTAAGCTCGGACAAGCGCTGATCGAAAAGAAAGTCCGCGCGGTCGCCTACGAGACGATTCAGCTTCCGAATGGAGCTCTGCCACTGCTGACGCCAATGTCCGAGGTCGCGGGACGTCTCGCTCCTCAAGTGGGCGCGAGCCTGCTCGAAAAACGCAACGGGGGGCCTGGCATCCTTCTCGGCGGTGTACCCGGAGTCGCACGTGGCAAAGTCACGATCATCGGCGGCGGAGTTGCCGGCATCAACTCGGCGAAAATCGCCGTTGGTCTCGGAGCGGAAGTGACGATCATCGAAAGAAACCAGGCACGCTTGGCCTATCTCGACGACATCTTCAAAACGGCAGTGAGCACGAAGATGTCCAACGAAATTAACATCGAGGAAGCGGTAGCAACCTCGCATCTTGTGATCGGCAGCGTGCTGATCCCGGGTGCGAAAGCTCCGAAGCTCGTTACGCGCGAAATGCTGAGAAGCATGCGTCCCGGTTCCGTTGTCGTCGACGTCGCCATCGATCAGGGTGGCTGCTTCGAAACCTCGCGTCCCACGACCCACGAAAATCCGACCTATATCGAAGAAGGCGTTACGCATTACTGCGTGACGAACATGCCCGGCAACGTGGCGCGCACCTCGACCTATGCGCTTACCAACCACACGCTTCCTTACGCGCTGAAAATCGCGTCGGGCCTTGAGAAAGCCATCAAGGAAGATGCGTCGCTCGCCCTGGGTATCAATACCTGGGATGGACGGTGCGTCTACAAGGCGGTCGCGGACGATCTGGGCGTTCCTTACACGCCCCTCAAAGATATCCTCGGTTGAGTTCATGAAAGCTCTTATCTGTATCCCGACCTACAACGAGCGCGATAACGTTCGAGCTCTCGTTGAGAGAATCTTTTCATTCACGGATTCACGCGTCGAATTGCTTTTCATCGATGACAATTCTCCCGACGGAACCGGACAACTCTTAGATGCACTGGCCGCGGAAAACCCCCGCATTCACGTCATGCATCGCGCAGGCAAGCTCGGTCTCGCGACCGCGTACATCCAAGGCTTTCAATGGGGCTTGGAGCGCGCTTACGATTGGTTCTTCGAAATGGATGCGGATTTCTCGCACGATGCCGCGCATCTGCCGCAGTTTGTGAAAATCATCGATTCCGCTAAAGCTGATGTAATCTGCGGAAGCCGCTACGTCGAAGGTGGGGGTGTTTCGAACTGGGATCAGTCGCGTCTCGTTCTTTCGCGCATGGGGTCCTTCTATGCGACCATCTGGCTGAGACATCCGGTTAAGGATTGGACCGGCGGCTTCAATGCGTGGAGCCGTAAAACGGTCGAAGAACTCGCGCTCGATACTATTCGCACGAAGGGCTATGCTTTTCAGATCGAGATGAAATATCGTTCCCTGCTTCTGGGCAAACGCTTCGTCGAAACACCGATCATCTTCCAAGAGCGCCGCTCAGGCCAAAGTAAGATGAGCGGATCGATCGTGAAAGAAGCTATTGTCGCCGTTGCATTGCTCCGATGGCGTGCCGCCTCGGGGTCGCTTTTCGCTCAAGATCTCGTCCCTGGCGTTGCGCACTAAGAATTTCGCTCTTTTGGGCTTTTCGATTTCATTCAATCTTAACCGAGGGCGGGGCATCCCTCAGGCATAATCAGGGCATGATGATTCGCACCCGTATTCTAGCATCCGCCGTCACCTTTTCCCTGTTGAGCTTCAGCGCCACCTCCGCTTACGCGGGCTGGTTCAAGAAACCTGCGACCGCGAATATTCAGGTGCCTGAGCCCAGTCACGGGGCTCAAGTCCCGCAGGCTATTCCCTTCGATCCTTACGCACCGTCCGTGCCCGTTCCCGCTCTTCCTTCAGTCGAAAGTCAGCTCTCTAGAATCGCAGCTCAGCGTGTGGCGTTGGGCGATACGCACAACGGTAAGACGATGCTCATCGAAGAAAGACGCCAGGATTTGAGCGGCGTGGACGCGTGTGCCGGAATCCCGGGGCAGAAAAATTTTCTGAACTCGATCGAAGGCGCCGTGCGTATGGGAGTCGTAGACCGCCAAATCGAAAGCAACGAATTCATCGATCCCGCTTACGGTCTGCCCGGTACTGCGAACTCACAGCCGGTCAGTCTTCTGAGTAACCCCCTCTGTATTCAAGACGCTTCGCAGATCGCTGCGATCCTGACCCCGAACTTCGTTCCGAATGCGCAGGTGATCGCTCAACTCAAAACCTTCTCTGAAGCTTCGAACGCCGATCGCAAACGTGCGCTCGCCGGCGACACTCTGGCTCTGGCCTCGTTCACGATGCGCATGACCCAGATGATGGGTTGTCTTTCTTACGAAGAATCCCTTCAGACGCCTGAAGACGACGAGGTTGAAGACGCGTTCAAGAGCTCGGTTGCGAACATGCCCGAAGCGACGAGATTTTTCCAAGACGGCGCAGGCGTCGCACGCCGACCTCGCGGCGTTCTTTTTGCCGAAGACCGCCACGGGGATTTCTACAACAAGCTTCGCGCCGCTCGCGCGAATGGAAGCTTCACCCCCGAGCTCCTGAATACTCTCAAGCAAGCCTATAAGCCCTGGCCCGTGGTCGGCGTTTATCAATTTAATCCCAAAGGTGGCAATACCGGTCCTTGCGTCGACCAGTGGAACAAGATGGTCGACAACCCCGCTTGTAAAATTGAAGGTTCGTCGCCGGCGGCCGTCATGCGCGCGCTCGCGTCGCCCGGTCAGACCTTCAACACCTTTTGCGGCGTGCAGAAGATCGTCCAGGCTTTCAACTCGCAGGTGAATACGAACTTCCTGAATGGCCCTAAGATCGTCGACGGAGAAACCCTCAACACCGTCGGCGTCGATCCCTCGAACATCGTGAACGGAGTTCTGAAGGCTCCCAAGGATCGGTGCGTGAGTCTCGTCGCGCGCAGCGGTTACGGAAACATCTATTCGCACTTCGGCCCGTTGCGCAACTCGGTCAAGGACAACCTCGGCAAGCTGATTAAGTGCGTCTCTAACTTGAGATAAACACGTTTTCCGATAGAACTTGTGCGACGTCCACACGTTCGCCCAGTCCGATTCCATACACTTCGATGCGGATTTTCGGGAAGCATCCCGAGAAGCCGCTCGCGTAGAGTTCGAGTTGGCGCCGGAATTTTTCGAGACGCTCAGGGCTTGAAAGCTTCTTCAGCGAGCTGCTCGACTTCCAGTCGATAAGGCAGAGTTCGTCACGAGAGCGGAACCATACCACGTCGGCAAAACCTGAGAGCCGATATTCGGGTGAGATCAGGAAGACACCGAACTCTCTTTGAACACGCTCGGGATTCTTCTGGAGGGCCTCCCAGTAGTCCGCCAGCTCCGGGAGTTTTCGGAGAGATTGGGCCGCCTGCGTGATCATGCGACCGAGTCGGAGGTCGAGGTTCTTCGTGAGAACGCCGAGACGTGCATCGCTGCCGTCCCACATTTCCAGAAGCGCGTGGAAGTCCGTGCCGACATCGTTTTGGTGAGCGAAATCGAAACTCGAAGCGCGATGTCGCTCCGTATTTGCATTCTCTTCGGTTGCTCCCGATCTCGCGTCTTGAAGCTTCAGATAACTGCTCACGCCGCAACGCTGATAGGCAACTGCCTCCTGAGAAGCGCTACGAGATTCGGGAGGGTAGGGATAGTTCCACGGCAGTGATGTGTCGGTCTCCGGAGCAGCAGCTTTGGGATCCACTTCGTGACTATCGGCGACGTTCGAGATATCCAGCGCTTGTAGCGCGTGGTGCCAGTATTCAGGGTGGGGCTTGAAAGCTCCCACGACGCGCAAAGGGTTGGGATGTTTCTTCGCCGCGTCGTAGGCGGAGTGATGGCCGATGATATGAAGCCCCTCGATCGCGCGCGTGAGCGCAACGTAAAGCAGGCGCTTTTGCTCGGAGTGTTGCGAAAGGGACTGCGTCGCCTTGCGGATCTCGAAAGCGAGCGATCGGGGAGCGTGGCCGCGCTGCTTTTTCATGGAAAGCTTCATCATGAGCTCGCCGTCTTCGGATTCGAGACTTTCGTCGCGCTGGGGTGGAGCGCGTTCGAAAAGTTCCGGCAGATACACGTGACCGAATTCGAGACCTTTTGAAGAATGCAGTGTCAGCAGCGTGAGCCCGGGTTTTTCGGCGTCATCGGGAGTGATGCGATAAGGATTCTCGACATCGATGTTATTGCTGTTCTTTCGGATCCACAGAGCCAGTTGAACGCGAGTCATACGCGAAGCCAATCCTTCGCTGACGCTCGAGCTGAGCCAGCGTTCCATAGCCGAAACCCAATTCTCGGCGCCTTCGAAACGTTTGACATCGATCTCTTCGCAGAATCGTTGGAAACTCGACGACCAACTCTTTTCGCTAATGACGTGCATGGTTTGGATATCCTCGGCTGCAGGCAATGCGTTCCATGCGAAGCTTCGAGGTTTCTTCCAGCGCTCGACAGCCCAAAATCCTTCGGGACTTCCGGGATTTTCAATCGAGACGAGATAATTGCAGAAGATGTCCGTCAGGATGTGATCGAAAGCGTTCTCGGAACCGGCGATACGATATTCGATGCCATGAGACGAGAGGAGCGATGAGAATTTATAGAGTTTGTCCCAGGTTCGGAAAAGCACGGCGCTCGACGTTTGGGTGAAACGTTTCGGATTTTCGGCAATAAGTTTTGCCGCGTATTCGAGTGTGGAATCCGAAGACGCGAGCCAGTGCATGGAGACTTCGCCGGCGCTCTTGCCTTCGGGCCACTTAAGGATTTGAGGGTCGGGATCGTTGGGGTTTTCTTGGGCTCGGAAGAGCGTGGGTTGGAGGCGGTTGACGAGCTCGAGGATGCGCGTACCGGATCGGTAGTTGGTATCGAGGCTCTTGAGCTTCAGTTCTTCTTTCAGTTTGTAGAAAAGGCTGACGTCACCACCACGGAACGCATAGATACTCTGCTTGGGGTCGCCTACGAAGTACCACTCGGTGTCATCGTCGGAGATGAGCTGGAGAATCTCGTATTGAACCGCGTTTGTATCTTGGAATTCGTCGACGAGAATCACTCGCGGCGGAGGAACGATGCTGCCGAGCGCACTTTCTCGCAGGAGTTTCAGGAGCTCCTGCTCAGCGGCTTCAAAGTCGAATATTTTCGGAGCGCGGGGACGAGCCCAATTCAGGAAGGTCCAGAGTGCTTCCTGGGCTTCGAGTTCGTCGCGGCGGAGCTTGGGATCGAGGAAACTCGCGAGGCCCCGTTTAAAAAACTCCCTCAACTCTCCCGCGTCTTCGGCAATGTCGGGGTAGTTCTGTTTGAGAGACTTTGGACCGCGTGTGAAATTCACCTTGGCAAAAGCTTCGTTCGAAGGAGTCTTCAAGGCTTCGATGAGCATCGGCAGCCACCCTTCGGGGCTCGGTTTCTTTTCGTTGATCGCCACGATGTCCATCGCGTTTTCGGCGCGCGCCAGGAGATCCGAACGGAAGGCTTCGAAATGTTCTTCCAGGGTTTCGTAGGTTTCTCTGAGCTCCGAGGCGGGGCTCGATCCTAGCGGACGGAACCAAAGTCGCGTGCCGAGCGAGAGAATTTCCGGAAGCCTGAGAGCTTTTCTGACCGCATCTGCCTCGGGATATTCCGCGAGCGCGCGCAAGAGATACTCGCGTCGCAGATAGGCCGCAAGCGTCGGCGTAAGGAGCGTACCGTCGAAGCCGCGCGCCGCAAGATAGGGCTGCAACGTGCGCAGGCAGAAGCTATGGTAGGTCGAAATTTGGGAATCCTCCCGGACCGCTCGCGCTTCGAGGACGAAACCATCGGCATTGAGCCGTTTCAGAATGCGCTCCTGCATTTGGCGCGCGGCCTCGTTGGTAAAAGTCAGCGCCAGAATTTCGCGAGCGTGGGGAAGACGCCTCGTTTGGGGAGCGTAGAGAGCTTTGAGCGCCGGATCTTTATGAAGACCCAAAGCCGCGACGTAACGGTCGACAAGCCCCGTCGTCTTTCCGCAACCCGCGCCGGCTTCGACGATTTCACGCAAGGCCATCGAAAGTTCCTTCGAAGTAGGGCTTGCCACAAAGACCTCGCGAGTGACAGCGCGCGCACGCTTTTTTGATATCGCCGTCGGGTCTCACTTCGCCCATGCTCAAGCGAACGCGCAGCGCTTCGACGGCGTTCGCTAGCGCATCCATAACGACGTTTTCGTCCGCAATAATTTCGAGCGGATGTCCGAGCGAAGCACAAAGCCGGGTGAAGGGTTCCAGCGCCTCCGATGGAAAGAGCGTTTCGAATACGACGAGTCGCGATTTGGAGGGATCGAGGGGATTGAGATAGCCACCCCCGGCGACTTTCAGCCCGGGATCAAGTTGCGAGAGCATTGCACGATAGAGATGCCACTGAAATTTATGGTTTTCGATCTGAGAAAGAGACTTCTTCTGCGAGATCGATCCGGTTTTGTAGTCCCAGAGCAGCGCCATGTTTCCAATGTAGAGATCGAGGCGATCAATCTTGCCGTTGTAGCTTCGATCCCGGAATGCAGTCTTGAGGGGGGTCTCGGTGTCGATGCGAACGCGCTCTCCCATGATTTCCAGCAAGGGTTTTTCGAAGAGCAGCACATGTTCTTCGAGACGCTCGGTCAGCAAGCGACTTTCCTGATCGAGGATGCGCTCATAAGAAGCGGAGTGAGGGGCCGAAAAAATCTCCGGGCGTTTCGCGTTCAGCAGTGAGGCGAGGACCTCGCTCACCTGGTTCCAGCGCGGAGCCTTGAGAAAATCTTCCAGCACCGCGTGCACCCAGTTACCCGCGTTGAGTGGATCCATAGGAACTGGATCCCAGTCTTCGACTCGCGAAGGTTTCAGCACGCGCTCAAGATAAAAGCGCATCGAGCATTCGGCGTAGGCCTCGAGCGCCGAGGGCGAAAAAACGTTTCTTGCGGCAAGCTGCGGCAGGCGCCATTCGGGAGCGGGAGCGATATCGAGACGTTGATTTGAGTGGGTCTCGATCGTGTAGAGGGCGTCGCCCAGACTCGAGAGCGCTCCCAAAAGTGCGCGTTGTTCGCGCTCCGGATCAGGCATCCAGTGGCCGCGACCTTCGAGGATCTTCCTTAGCGACGAAGGGAAATCCTGCGATCGTAAAACCGAGACCGACGTCGGTGCGAGATGTTTATCGAAATCTTTGGGAATTCCCCAGAGTGCAAAATGATTCGCACCCATGAAAGGTAGGTCGACGAGCGTCACTAAAGGAGCGCCGCGCGGATCGAGACGCGAATCTGTAAAAGCTTCTCGCTCGACACGGAAGAGCGGGCTCTCGGAGAGGTAGCCAAAAACTTCCGAGACTTCGCTCAGCGAAAAACTCGCGATCGTATCGAGAAGCCTTGCATCGAGAGGCGGATCGCGCTCCGAGCGCCAGGTCTGTACGAGGGTGGCGGGAGTTGCGGTCGCGTCGAGTTTCCAAGCTTTCAAAAATTCTTGGTGCGCGGCAAAGCGCTGGAAGGAATCGTGGGAGCTCTGCGGATGGGCGAGGGATGCGCAGAAAAGAGCGAGTATGCGCAATTCTTCGTTATCGTCCTCCCAGGTTTTAGTGGCGACATCGATCGGAAATTTCCCCGGCAGCGCGGTTACGGCTTCGACAGGCCCCGGAGGCGCCGCCTCAAAAGCCCATGCAAAGGCAAGTTCCTCCCCCGACGCAAAATCGGAAGGAGGAAGCGAGGCTAAGTCGAAGAGCGGGAATTCGTCGTTGCACTCTTCGCGAAGACGCACGACTTCGAGTGGAAGTTTTTTCAGCAGCAATTCTTCCAGAGGTTGGGGATCTTGGACCTCGGGCACCGTAAAGCGGATTTTTTCAGTGCGGAAGGGATTTCTTTCTAAGAGTGCCGCCCACGGAAGTTTTTCGAGTGCTGCATCTTCGACACCATGAACGAGCCTGGCCACGTTATCCCAGCGCGTAAGCGCCTTGCGACGCTGGACCGCAAAAGCGAGCGCGGAAAGATACAGCAGAATGCGTTGACTCCAGAGTCTGAGGTCTCCGCTGGAACTGGTTTCTTCGAGTTCTCGCACCACCGAGATCCACTCTTCGTAGCTCAGGCCGAGCGGTGCGAGTTTCAGAGCTTCGCGCAGTTCGCGGCGAAACGTTTTGAGTCCCGGCGAGCGTTTCTGTTCCGCCCAAAGACCCACGACAAGATCTTCGTTGGAAATGACGTCGAGCGGGCCTTCTCCGATTCCCATCTGAGCCAGGCCAACGAGAATTTTATCGGCGAGTCCCGAGACGCTAAAAACGCCGGGGCTCGGCCACGGCATTTCGGCGCCGCGCCCGAGCACCCTCAGGTCTTTCAGGCGGCGTTCTCCGGCGGGTGTGAGCGTGCGGTCGAGCACGAGCACGACCGAAGCATGCGCGGTGGATTCACAAGGGGATCCCTGGGGGCGCAAGGATTCGAAGAAGGATTTAAGTTTCGGGATTTTCGGCTCCCCAGATCGCGTTGGGTTCCGCCTGGGGTTTGATCACGGAGCGAAGAGTCCACTCGTTGGCGATATCAAAGGACTGCGCAGATTCGATCATGTCGATCGTATCCCAAGGACACATTTTCGCGCAGAGCTTGCAACCGATGCAACGATCCAGATCCACTTCGACCATTTTCCCCATGTCGGGGTACAAAGGTCCGGGTACGAGCTCGATGCAATCGACGGGACATACTTGGATGCAGGCTTCGCAGCCTGTGCATCCGGCCTGATTGATCACCGCCAGCACTTTAGGCAGCTTGATCTTGCGCGCAGGTTTTTCGGCGAGAATCTTTCGAATCTCTTCTCCGCGCTGCTCAGAAATGTCTCTGTAGTCGAACATGCTTTTATTATACCCGATCTTTGGTCGCTTTCAGGTTCAGTTTTAATGTCCTAATAGGCCAAAAATCAAGCGTTTATAAAAGTTCTAAGGCCGTGTTGAGGCGCTCCAGGCCACGCCTCAGATCGGCGTTGTCCAAAACGTAACAAAAGCTCACGTGGCCAGGCTGCAGGGGGTGAGGGTGGGTCTTTACGCCCTGATGTTCGATGCGTTTGGCCAGGAGTTCGGGATCTTCGTGCCCACGATTTCCCAGTCTCAGCGTGAAGTAGAGACCACTGAGCGGCCAGTGGTCGACATGGATCTTTCCGGACTGCAGAAGCGGCGCGAGCGCATTGGCAAGAGTTTTGAGATTGCGGAGGGCGAGGTGTCGGAAACGGACGATCTCGATGCCTTGGTTCAGATCGCGTTGCAACAGCTTCCACGCCACCGGCGAAGCGACGAGTGCGAGCTTAGGGTCGAAGGCCGCCTTCGAATGCGATGCGGGCCAGAGGAGGAGTGGCGCGCGCGCGGCCGCGTGGGGGCCGAGCAGAGTTTCAGGGCGGAACGCGACAAAAACGTCCCAGTCGGCGATCGCAGCGGCGGGCATGCGGGCCATCTGCACCGGATCGTCGGCCGCATCCCAGCAAAAAGCTCCGAGGGTTTCGTCGGAGATGACGACGACGCGAAGGAATTTTTTCCGCACGACATCAAGATCTCTGAGAAGTTTGGAGCAGATCTCCGGATGCAACGTGACGCCATCGAGGAGTTGCGGATTCTGAAGATAGACGAGAAGGACGGTATCGAGCGCATCGGGGATCGCGGCAAACTCGCGTGTCCAGAGTTCCAGCGTGTTGGAAAATTCGATCGATCCAAGACCGAGAAGCGCTTCGGGAAGTTGGGTGTGTGCGGTCTTTAAAAGGCTGAGCTTCGTCGTGGACTGAAGCCCGAGGGCCAAACGCAGTTCGTCGATCGAGGCGACCTTTGCGAAGATCGGAGGTCCTTCCGTACTGTGAACAGCTTCCTTGAGATCTTTGAAGCCCAAAAGACGCTCGAGCCACCCGAGACGGGGTTCCGAAAGATCGCTGAGGTGAAGGTCTGGTAAAGCATCCATAAAGTTTCGGCCTGGACATTAGGATATCGTGAGACGTCGTTAAGGTCGCTAACGCAGTGCCGAAGAGCGCACTATGAGCCTGCTGCGCACCGCTATTCTCGTTTTCGGTCTCGCACTTGCCGTGGGGTCTCAGGCCGATGAGCCGCCCTGTTACGACTGGGGCGGCGTCGTTCGTTCGCAGGAACTCCACTTTTCCGATCCGAGAGAAGTCTCCATTCAAAGTGCGCTTTTGGATTTTCAAGGTCGCTTCGGCCCTTCGTGGCTCCTGGCTCGCATCAAGGACTCGAAACTCCAGATCGAAAATCAGATGCCCGGCGTCGGCTTGCCGGCGACCCTCTATCACATGCGTCTCGAGTGGCTTTCTCCGCTCGGTAAAGTGATTGCTTCGAAGTCCATACCTGAGGACGACACCTGCGCGGCCATCAGTCTTTTCCCGGGGCAGCTCACTCCCGATTTTGAGATCGTGCCTCCTGTTTCCCGTGAAGCGCTTCGTCTCCGATTGAAGATCTGGGCCGTCGTTCCCTAAGCAGGGGCCTAGCGGAAGCCAGCAGGCACGCGATCGACACGCATTCTGACACCCATGTCTTCGGATCCCTGGACCACGAAATGCCAATCGATTGAAAGGGTTGCGTTTGATCCTTCAAGCAAATCTTTGGGTGGATTGGGAAAGGGCGACGCTGCGTGAAACGCACCAATCGCCGCTCGATCAAATTCCAGATAACCCGCACTTCCTTCGGTATCGATGCGTACGACTTCGCCTTTGGAGTCGAGAATCACACGCAGCTTCGTAACCCGTTCTCCCGAAAATCCGTGGACTCCGTGAATGTAGAGCCCTTCCATTTCGGAGCGCAAACGCGACTGCCATTGATGGTTGAGTTTCTCGCGAATGCGCTCGAAGAATGAAGCGTATTTGTATTCGCGTGCGTTGAGGAGCGTGTTCGCTCCGATGGCGACGTTGGGGAGATAGTCGTCCGTTGCTGAGAATCCTTCGCCTTGGGCGACCGGGTCGTGGGGCGCGACGTTGGCCGGAAAGCGTGTCGTCTTGCCACTCCCCTCAGCGACCGAGGCGGGACCTCGATCGGTGCTTTTCTTCGTGATCGGCGCGCTCTCGGAATCGTCCTTAGCGAGCTTGAAGAGATCTCTTGCGTCACGCAGGCCCTCCTTGAGGACGTTCTTAAATTCTCCAACCCGGGCCGCGCGCGTGTTCTTGTCGACGCGTTGGTTATGGCGTCCGAGGAAAACTTCCTCATGATCCAGCGGAGCTTGAGTGGTCTTAAGTTGATCGTCGGTCTGGACGATTTGCGCTTTGCGGATGTCGGTCGGATGAGTCTCCTTGAGAAACTCGTTCTCGCTCAACACGCGTGTGGCCAGCGCCGTAGTGGATTTTTTCGAAGCTAAAAATGCATGTGGAACCAGCAGAAAAGCGGCGAGCGTGAGCGCATGAAATACGAGAGACGAGAGAAGAGCCCGGCGCATCCTCTCTTGTCGGAAGTTTTTTACAGGAACTTCACGTTGGAGCGGTGCATAAAGTCACCGTGAGCTTACTTGATCAGGCCGATCTCGCGGAGACGTTGATTGAGGTACTCGCCCGCCAAAATCGGCGGTTCTTTGGCGGGGTTCGAGGGGCTCACGCAGTTATCGAGAGCCTTCAACGACATCGGAGAAACGGGATGCACGAAGAAAGGAATCGAATAGCGGCGGGAACCATCGTTCTGCCTGGAGTCTTGCGGCGGATTAACCACGCGATGGGTGGTGCTGACGAAGCGATGGTTGGTGAGACGCTGAAGCATATCGCCGACGTTCACGACGATTTGATGAGCTTCGGCATTTACGGGAATCCACTCGCCGGTGCGGGATTTGGCTTGAAGGCCGGGGTAGCTCGCACCGATCAGCAGCGTGATGAGATTGATGTCTTCGTGAGCGGAAGAACGAACGGCATCGGGATGCTCGTCGCCCTTGAGTGGAGGGTAGTGGATCGGGCGCAGTATTGAGTTTCCGAAGTAAACCTGATCGGTGAAATAGTTCTCGTTGAGATCGAGGTCGAGGGCGATTGCTTGAAGAAGCTCGAGGCCCAGGGACCGCAGGGTGTTGAAGAGTTCACGCAGGGTTTCGTCGAAGCCGGGAATGACGGGAACGCTGACGTTGGTGGGATAGTCTTTCGTCTTGGCGAGAGGGTGATCGGAAGGAAGTTCCACACCCACATGGAAGAACTCTTTGAGGTCGCCGACGTGGGTATGTTTCGCATGTTCTTTGCCGAAGACAGTGTAGCCGCGAGCTCCACCGATACCGGGAACTTCGAACTTTTCCTTTTCGGTTAGGGGAAGCTTATAGAAAGCGTCGATCTTATCGTAAGCGCGCTTTTGCAGATCGCCGGAGATATCGTGACCCTTCACAACGATGAAACCAATTTCGCGGAAACTCGAGCCGAGCTTTTCAACGAAAGCCTTCTTTTCGACGGGGTTCTTGGAGCGGAATTCGTTGATGTCGAGGGTTTGGATTTTGATGGAACTCATGACCTTTGGTCCTAGTCCAAGGGTGGGGTGGGACTCCAGAAAAAATATTTCCTAGACCTGGAGCGCATGTGTCAAAAAGGTTCTATATTGGTGTTTGCGCAAAGCTTTCCAAAAGGAAAGTACTTAAGAAAGGGTTATAACCAACATGAAAAAACTTCAATTCTCTCTCGCTCTCTGTGTTCTCGTTTTGGCTGCTGCTGCTTGCAATAAGGAAGAGCAAACTCCTGCTCCCGAAACTGCACCTGCAGAAACCATGGCTCCTCCTGCAACTGAAGCACCTGCTGGCACTGAAGCAGCTCCTGCTCCCGTTGACGAAGCGGCTCCTACAGCTCCTGCGACCCAAAGCAAATAAGAATTTCCGGACTTGTTCCGGATCTTCAAGAGAAGGCTGTGAGACCGAAAGGTCTCACAGCCTTCTTTATTTTCCAAAATCCCAGGCGCTCAGATCAGACGCAGGCTGGGGTTCACGGGGCTCGGTGTTCCACGACGAATGGAGACATGGTTGGGGTGGTGAATTTGAATACCGCGCGATTCCTGCTTCATGTTGAAGAGGTTCGTGACCATCATATCGCTTTCGTAGAGGGGTTCGACAGGTAGAACGACGTTCGCGAGTTCGGACCAAGCGCTCGAGTACGAATCCACCAGCAAAACGAAAGGCGCCTTTTTGAGGTACTCCGTAAGGGCCGTGTTCTTCGCGTTCTGCGTCGTTTGTCCGAAGACGGCGACAGGTCCGCGAGGAGCCGCACTTTCAAGAGCAGTGTGGAGAGCCTGCAGGGGGGCGATGCCTTCGTTCGCGAGACCGCGCGAGTTCACAGCGCCCCACAGCACGAGAGCTTTGGCGGAAGCGGGAATCTTCGCGAGAGCGGTGATATCAGCATCGCGCTTTGGCACGGGAACGAGGTAGGCCGTGGTAGCGAGATCGTCCTTCGCGTCGTACATGGACTCGGCGGAACGCACGACCCATTTTAGTCCTTCGAGACGAATTTTTTGCCCAAGTTTCAGGGCGAGAATGGGAACGATGTCCTCTAAGGCGCGGTAGGAATCATAGGTACTCACAATGGTCGTGAGACCGTCGAGACGAACTTCGCCGGAGAACCAGGGCGATTCTTTACGGACATCGAGAGCGGCGAGAAGCTTCGGCGAGAATTCGGTAGGGTTCAGGCGCATTTCGACGTTACGGCCGCGATCCGACCAGCTCTGCTGCAGCGATTTCGCCCAGCTGATTTCTTCGTGCGACGCTTCGTCGGAGATCCAGAACTCCCAAGTTTGAGATTTGCTGGTTTCCTCCAAGACGAGTTGGATTTCTTTAAGGCTGACTTTTTCGAGATGCGAGCCCTTCTTGCGACGGAGCATCGGATCGGCAAGATGAGTGTTGTCTTCATTATGGAAATGGTAACCCCAGCGGCCGCGGTCGCACATCCACCAGTCATTGACGAGAACGTTCTCACGCGGAATCAGGCGCTCGATCTTAGGCTTAGGCTGGTTGCCATCGGGACGGGGGATTCCGGGGTGACGGTGCTTGGTGTGCATTTCGATGTTGCAGCCGACCGAGCAGCCCGTGCAGATGCCGGAGTGCTTACGGAGTTCCCACGGACGCGCTTTGAAGCGGAAGTCTTGAGCGGTGAGGGCGCCGACGGGACAAAGGTCAACGACGTTACCCGAAAATTTCGATTGCATCGGGCGGTCTTCGAAGACGTTGATGACGGAGTGTGAACCGCGTTCATTGACCACGAGTTCGCTGAGGCCGTCGACGTGACTGGAGAAACGCACGCAGCGCGTGCAGAGAATGCAGCGCTCTTGGTCAAGAACGACTTCTTCAGAGATCGGATGATGTTTCAGTAAGAGTTCTTTCTGGTCGATCATGCGCGATCGCGAGGGGCCGTGCTCGTAGGTATAGTCCTGAAGCTTGCACTCGCCGCCACGATCACAGATCGGGCAGTCGAGCGGGTGATCGAGGAGGACAAACTCTAAGGTGGAGTTCTGACCTTGCTTCACGGCGGGAGAATCGGTCTTGACCTTCATGCCTTCGGTGACGGTCGTGGAACACGAGGTCGCAAGTTTCTTCTGACCTTCGATCTCGACGTAGCACATGCGACACTGACCCACGATCGGCAGGCCGTCGTGGTAACAGAAATGGGGAATCTCTTTGCTGAGTTTTTGCGACGCTTTAAGAATCGTGGTTCCAGCGGGAACTGAGACTTCGATGTCGTCGATGATGAGTTTGACTTGAGGCTTATCAGACACGTCAGTTCTCCTTAGCGATCGATCTCGCCCAAGACGGGGTCGAGGCTGGCGACGGTGGTGACCACGTCGGCGATGAGTTTACCCCTCACGAGTTCGGGAATGATTTGGGTGCTGCGGTAAGCGGGGCTGTGGATGCGCATGCGTGCGGGTTTGTTGGTCCCGTCGCTCTTCATAAAGAATCCGAATTCGCCCTTAGGGTTCTCGATCGCGGAGTAGATCTGCGCGGCGGGAACTTTGAAGCCTTCGCTGATGATCTTGAAGTGCCAGATGAGCGCTTCCATCTGCGTGTAGACTTGCTGTTTGGTCGGGATGACGACTTCGGGCACGTCAGCGTTGATCGGTCCTTCGGGCAAACCGTCGAGGGCTTGATCGAGGATCTTGATGGACTCGCGCATCTCACGACCGCGCACGAGGTAGCGATCATAAGCATCGCCGTTCGTGCCAACGGGAACGTCGAAATCAAATTCGGGATAAACCATGTAGGGCATGTCTTTGCGCAGATCCCACTTGATGCCGGTCGCGCGCAGGTT
>JBDSDI010000242.1:0-8104 GCA_039920645.1 Bdellovibrionota bacterium
GGCGAAGGCCGCGAACGGGCTGACGCTCATCCTGGGGCTCGACGCCCGAGGTATCGCGGAAGTAGCTTGCGGGGATCGGCTTGATCTTCTTGGGAGCTTGCGCGGCCGGAGCCGCCCCTTGAGCGACGTAAGTCGGAGTGCCCGCTTGCGTAGCGCCGGCACCCTGATTCAGGAAGCGCAGCAGATCTTCTTCGAGCACGCGGGACTGCGTTCCGACTTTAGGACCGGTCGCGGTAACTTGCGAAAGATCGACGCCCGCTTTTTGCGCCATCGAGCGCACGAGTGGAGCCGCGGGAACGTCCGACGGTGAGAGCGAAGCAGGGCTTGAGTAGGAACCGACCGCGGACGGAGCCGCTTGGGACGCAGGTTTCGAAGCCGGAGCAGAAACGGAGGCTCCGTTGCTCGCTGGCACTGCGGAGGTCTGATCGCGACCTGCGCCTTCGCCGCCCGAAGGCTTATCGGTCTTCTCGACAGTTTTTTCCACCGGCGCCTTCGCTTCTTGAGCGGGAGCTTTCGCTTCCGGAGCTTTCGCTGCCGCTGCGCCACCGTCGATTTGCGCGAGGGTCTGGCCGATCTTGATCATGTCGCCTTCTTTGGCTTTGATCCCGGTGATTTTTCCGCCGACGGGCGCCGGAACTTCAACGGTCGCTTTGTCGGTCATGACCTCGACGACGGGCTGATCGGCCGCAACCGTATCGCCTTCTTTAACGAGCCACTGAATAAGCTCGCCTTCAACAACACCTTCACCAATATCGGGCAACTTGAATTCCATAATCTTTTACTCCTTCAATCCGTTTTCAAATCTTTAAGTGAGCTCTGTCAGAAGAGCTCTGAGTTCGCGTTCGATGTCGTAGTCCTGCGGAATGCTCGCTTCCTCGAGAGGAGGCGCGAGACCGACGCCCGGCACGTGAGCGCCCGCGAGCAGACGGGGACGCGCACGCAGCTGATAGTAATGTTCCTCAATCGTCCGACGCAGCAGATGCTCGCCGAAGTTTGTGATCTCGGTATCCTCGTTCAGGAACAGCACGCGGCCGGTTTTGACAACCGACTGCGAGATCGCTTTCCAGTCATAGGGATAGATCGTGCGCAGGTCGATGACTTCAACTTCGCCGAGACCTTCCGCAGCAAGTTTGTCGGCAACCTTAGTCGCGAGCAGAACGTGACGACTGTAGGTCACCACCGTCGCGTTTTTTCCGGGACGAGCTACGCGCGCTTTACCAATGGGAGTCGGAGCGAATTCGAGTTCGGGCCAACGGGGTTCCCACCCTTTGCGGGCGTCGCCGATCGGAGCGTCGATGCGATCCTTCAGATCTTTTTCGTCGCTCGGCTCGCCGGGGATGAGTTCTTCACCCTTCACGCGCATCAGCGCCTTGGGAATCATGACGAGCACGGGATTCGGTTCCTCAATCGCGGAGAGCATAAGCCCGTAAGCGTCGCGAGGCGTAGAGGGCGTGACCACTTTCCAGCCCGCCAGGCGCGAGGCCCATGCGTCGAAAGAATGCGAGTGATAGAGACTGCCGTGAATACCGGCGCCCGAAGGCGTCATCACCGTGAGGTTCAGCGGGAACTGTCCGTTGGAAGACCAGTTGCTGTTGCCCGCGAGCTTCAGCAAATCGATCGTGTTGAAAATGTAATCGCTGAACTGAATCTCGGCGACCGGCTTTTGGCCCGCGAGCGCGAGCCCCATGGCCGCGCCGATGATACCGCGCTCGTCGAGCGGAGTGTTCCAGGTCGTCTTGAGACCCTGCGTGCACGTGAAGACGCCGCCCAGCGGAGGACCGACGTCTTCGCCGAAGATGTCCGTCACGCCCAAATGTTTTTCGCCATAGTGGAGCGCCATGCGGACGGCTTGAGCCATCGTCGCCATTTAGAAATCCCTCCCCGGAACTCCGCCGCGCTCGCCGTTGGCGAAGCTGTGGATCTGAAACGTGGAACCCTCAGGGAGAGGCTCGGCTTTGACTTTTTCATGCGCTTCTTGCGCTTCGGTATGCGCGGTCTGCTTGATCTGTTCGATTTCTTTTTCGGTGGTCCAACCGCTCTTCAGAAGTTTCTTTTCGAAAGCGTCGATACAGCAGAGTTCGTCCGTCACGCGCGCGGCGCCGGACGACGAACTGTGACCGTGCAGACGCGAGACCATGACTTCGAGGAAGTAGGGTTTGCCGGTCGAGCGGATCGTGTCGAGCGCCGTCTCAATAGCGCCCCAGATTTTTTCGGGGTTGTTGCCGTCGACAACCTGCGCAGACATACCGAAGGCACGGGCACGATCGGCGATGTTCTTCTCGCCGTGCTGTGTATCGGCCGAGGTCGAGATGCCATATTTGTTGTTCGTAGCAATGATGAGCATCGGCAGCTCGGTTCCGGGACGAGTCGACCAGATAAGGCAACTCGCAAAATCGCCTTCGGCCGTACCTGCGTCGCCTCCGATCACAATGGTCACGCCCGCGGGTTCGTTCTTGAGACGTGCGCGCCGTTGAGCCATCGCGGTTCCGGGAGCAACCGCGAACTGCGTCTCGATAGTCGATGTGACGGGAACGATATTCCATTCTTTTTTACAGATGTGTGCAACGAAGTTCCGGCCGCCCGAAAAGGGGTCAGATGCGGTGCTTTTCATTTGGCGTACAAAATCGATCATCGGTGCGCCCATCGTGAGCGCGATCGGATTGGAGCGGTAATGGAGATGGAGGTAATCGAAGGCGACGCCCTGTCCTTTGCGAACCTGGAGCGCGAGTGCAACGCTGAAAGCTTCTTCGCCCGGTCCACCGATCCAGAAATAGCCGTCGCCCGAACGCATCATCTTGATGAGGCGTTCCTCGAGCGCGCGGGCCCGCGCCATGTGCTTGTAGTAAGCCAATGAGAAGTTCTTGTCCTTGAACGGTTGGGCAGGAATCCGAAGGGCTTCGCTCATAAACTGAAAACTCCGAGAGGCTTAGATCTCAAGCGCTTAGGGCTGCTTTTTGACATGCTCCCCTGTTTCATAACGCGTCTAAGCCTAGGTCAAGCGGGGATTGCGTCCGGCGAATTTTATGCGCATGATTGAGGGCATGAAAACGGCAGGCAGCACACGCGAAATATTGATCGTCGGGCCCTCCCAAAATTCGGACTCGCTGAAGGCGCGCCTTTCGCAACACCTCGCACACGCTTTCAAGAGCTTCCCCGGTGGTCCCTATTCCTGGAGTTTCGAGGGCGTCGCCGATGCCGCGGCCCTTAAAACCTTCGTCACCGAGAGAGAGGTTCCTTTTCTTGTGATTTTGGATCCCGCGAGCCACGAGCTAGAAACCGTATGCAAAGGCCTGCGCGCCATCGACCCTCTCGTCTGCATCCTCGTCGTCGCCTCGTCATCGACTCCCACGGCGGAGATCGGCATCGGATGGCTCGACCTCGGCGCAAGCGGACTCCTCAACCTCGACGCGCCCGAGGCCAGCACCGAAGATGCCCTTCGCGACATGCTGTCGCAGCCCCTTCGGGTAAAATTCCCCCGCAAGCTCCGCGTAAACGCCAAGCATCGCGTGAAACTCCAGCTCGCAAGCCTCGAACAGGCCATCGTTGCGGAAACCCTCAACGTGGGGCTCGGCGGTCTTTTCATTCGCGTCGTGCCTCCGAACGTCGCCATCGGCGACGACATCGAGTTCGTGCTCGAGTTCACCCCCATGGTCTCGGGAAAAGCAGTGGCCGATAATCTCAACCCTCTCGTCCATCGCATGAACGAAGACGAAGCGCCCCAAGGAAAGCTCGAGAGCATCCGTGGACGCGGAAACGTGGTCTGGGTCAGAAGTACGGCGCAAAATGATGTTCCTGAAGGAATCGGCCTGGAGTTCAAGAACGTCGATCCGGCGGGTTTAAAGAAAATCCAAGAATTCGTTGCCAGCCATCGCATCAAAGCGTTTATTCCCAAACTGTGACGCTTCATCGACAGACTCCCCATATCGTCGTCATCGGCGCCGGATACGCCGGACTGCCTTGCGCGCTCCGTCTCTCTCGCCACAAAGATCTTCGAATCACGCTCGTCAATCCGGACGTGCGACAGGAACTTACTTGCGATCTCTACCGTACGCTGAGAACCGGCAAGCCCTACACTTTCGCTTTCACGAAACTTGTCGCGCGCCGCGGAATCCGTTTCGTAGAGTCGCGCGTGACCCGCATCGATCCCGAAAAGAAGATCCTGGAGCTGCGGGGCCTCAATCAACAGGCGATTCCCTACGACGCCCTCGTCGTCGCGACCGGAGTGCGGAGTGTGGCCCCTTCGATCGAGGGTCTGGAAGAACTTCAAAAGGAAGATAAGGAAAGTCTTTCGAAACGAATTTTTCAGTTCAAGAAAACCACCCACGTGCAGGAATTGCGCACGGCACTTTCGCGCATCGGCTGGAAGCCCGAACTTCGAGAATCGCGCGATCGTTTCGTCGTAGTGCTCGGTGCAGGATCGACCGGCATCGAAGTCGCCGGCGAACTCGCCAACTTACGCGCGAAAAACAAACGCTGCCGTATTATTCTCCTCGACGAGAGCACGTCGCTGCTGCGCGAGTTCTCGCCCGTGGCACGTAAGCTTTTCAAAAAACGTCTCAACGCGCTTCGCATCGAGTGCGTCCTCGGTTCACCCGCCCAGCGCATCACGAGCGAAGAACTCCACCTGCACAATGGGCAAGTAATCCCCTGGGACTTACTCGTGCTTTGTACCGGCGCTCGTCGCGCGGCGAGCTGGATCTCGGGATTGGGTAATGCCGAATATCATTCGGGTCTCGTCGTGGATTCGAATTTCGAAATCAAGGGACACCCGTGCCATTATGCGATCGGCGACGTGGCTCGCTACACGCTCGAGAGTACGCCTCTGAAAAATCCGTCCATTCTCGCTAAGCGCGCGCAGTTTGCCGTCCAGTCCGGCATCTACCTAGCGAATCTTCTTCCCATTGTGCTCAAGGGTCCCCAACCGGATCCCGTCGAAACTTTCAGACCGCTGGACCTGGGCTACCTCGTCACCCTCGGGCCCGACGACGGGATAGGGCGCGTCGGTCCCCAACCCGCAAGCCGTCTTGCGAGGTGGGCATCGCCCTTTATCCAGGGACGCGCGGTCGATAAACTGAAAAACCTCGTACGCGTGCGCTACCTGCTTACGTTGAAGCGGGAAGGCTATAACCCGTTCACTCTTTGAAGTTCATTTCGACGATGAGATCGTCGACTTTGTCCTGTTCGATGAGTGCCGAATCGAGACCAAGATCGCGTTTGATCTTAAAATTTTTGCGCGCACAATTTTCAAAGAAGAGCCGGAGCATAGTGAAATCGCTGTCGAGTTGTTTGGCCATGAGCGGATCTTCAAAACATCCGTGCTCCCAAAGTTTACCGTAAAGTTCCGAAACGAAGTGGCTCCGCGTGCCCGCGAGAAAAGCCTTGAGCGCAGAGATTTCTATCTTGGAGAGGAGCATCCAGCGTTGCCGGCTTGATTGCAAAATTTTCATGAGCCTGAAGATCGTGCGGGCCGTTAAACCCGGCAGGCGCCGTGAGCGAAAGGCACCGTAGAGCGCGTCCTTCTCGGTGAGCGCCTTCGGTTTGCGGGTCGAGTAGAGGCGACACAGAATGCGGCCTTCAACGGCGCTGCCTCGAGAGAAAATCAGATAGGGATAGTTTTCAGGACGCGTGTTGAACACGTTAAAAAAAGGACGGTGCTCCCGCAAGAGACTGTTCTCGAGAAGAAGCGCCGCCTTCTCGGACTCGGTCTCCTGCCATTCGACACGGGTCACGACGCGCTTCATGCGCTCGAGCTTCCGAGATTCTTCCGAACTCCGACGCCAGTAGCTCGCGAGCCGCTTGCGCAGCGACTTAGCCTTACCGACGTAAAGAAGCAGTCCGTTGTCGCTGTACATGAAATACACGCCGGGACCCTTTGGCGCCGTTTTCACGAGACTGCGATCCACACGTTGCATTCGGACAGTTTCTCAAGCGGGCACGACACGGTCAAGATGCCGTCTATTCCCCATAAATGCGAAATGCTCGAAACGGCTTATTGAACTTGAGCGGTTTCGGTCGCGGTCTGCGGATGCTGACCGATAAAGTAAGCAACTTCGACAAAAGCAGCGTTGAAGCGCATGGTGCGCACAATGCGATCGAAGTAACCTGCGAGCTCCTTGTCTTTCGGGCGTTGAGCCTGACGGGAGAACGCGCCCCAATCGGTCACGCGACCGCGCTTGCCGATGGTAACGGTGAAATCTTCGGCAGGACGATTGATGAACTGCTTGAGATAGCCGCCGCTAGCGAGTTGAGTCGCGACGTCGGTCGGAGCGCGATCGAGACGCACGTCGCGGATGCTCGAATCGGCATTGTAGTAAACGAAGAGGTCGATCGGGCCCGAGGACGAAAGCGTGCTCGATCCGTGGGTGACGCCAAGAACGTCGTCGCCCTTATAAGCGCGGTAAAGGTAACGGCGCGTGTTAATGGTTTCGAAAGGCGTCGCGCGATCGCCGACGAGACGGCCGATGAGGCCCATCAAACTGATTCCGCCCCATTGGTTCGGAACGAAGCTGTATTCTTCGATCTTGCTGGCCTGCGGATAAACGCGGCGCAATTCGGTTTCGTAATTAGCAAGCCGAGTTCCGGGACTCGTTTCTTCGGCGGCGAATGCGGACAGACCCAGCGAGCAAACAAAAGTAATCACGAAAAGCTTCTTCAACATCATTCTCAAAATCTCCCCTGACGTGATAAAAAGGGAAAATGATTCCCCGCCATCACAGCCTTAAAACTTTCGAGTCCCGTCGCAAAACACTCGCCGATGCCCTGACGCCAGATCTCGATCTCTTGATCTACTTTAACACAGCCGAGAAAATCAGAAACCACGATACGGAGTATTCGTACCGTGGAGATTCATCATTTCTTTATATGACAGGATTTCCCGAGTCAGGTTCGGCATTTACGCTCTCGCGCGAGAAGGGTCAGAAATCCGGCGCGAAAAGCGTCTTCAAGATTTTCACTCTTGAGAAGAACGCTCAGAAGGAGCAGTGGACGGGTCTCCGTTACGGTCCTCAGGGTGCAGTGAAGACCTTCGGCGCGACTAACGCCTACGTAAACACGGAGCTGAAAACGCAATTCCTTGAATGGATGAAGAGTCGTCCCAAAGGCGCCCCCGTCAGGATTCTGACGAACGCTCTTCATGATCCCGAACTCCGAAGCGAGCTCTACGCGCTCCTCGATTCCTATGTCGGACGCTCGCGCTTGGGCGCTGCTCAGATCGTAGCCATTGAAGATATCGGTCCCTTCATCCAAACCATGCGCCTCATCAAAGACGCCGAAGAAATGAAGACGATGCGGTACTCGGCGCGCATTGCGGCTGATGCTCACCTCAAGGCCTTAGGGGCCCTCCGTCCGGGTATCTATGAGTATGAGATCCAGGCAGTCATCGAGAGTGAGTTCTTACGCCAGGGCGCTTCGGGCGTGTCCTACAACTCCATCGTCGCTTCGGGCACAAATGCGACGATCCTTCACTACAACAGCAACAACCGTCTCATGAAAGACGGCGAACTCCTACTCATCGATGCGGGTTGCGAATATCACAGCTACGCGTCCGACATCACGCGCACCTTCCCCGTGGGCGGTCGATTCAGCGTCGCTCAGCGTAACATCATGGACATCGTCGCCGATGCGCACCAAGAAGCGATTCTCGTTTCGCGCGCCGGCACTGCTTATCCCAAAGTTCACGAAGCCGCGACCAACGCGCTCATCGACGGACTCCGCACGCTGAAACTTCTCAAGGGTCCCAAAAAAGAGATCCTGAAAACCGACGCGCATCGCCGTTATTATCCTCACGGCACCGGCCACTGGCTCGGACTCGACGTGCACGACAACTCACCTTACGTCGACGCAAAAGGCGCGCCCCTTCGCCTGAAGCCCAATATGGTTTTCACGGTCGAACCCGGTCTTTATTTCCTACCGAATGACAAGACGGTGCCTGCCGAATACCGTGGCATCGGCGTTCGCATCGAAGACGACGTGGTCGTCAAAGCCAAAGGTTCCGCCGAAATTATCACGACGAAGCTGCCCCGTTACGCGGCCGAGATCGAAAGCTTCATGTCGGGAACGAAGCGCTAAGCGTTAGCGTCCGTTCGGAAACAGCAACACTTCGAGT
>JBDSDI010000243.1:0-23771 GCA_039920645.1 Bdellovibrionota bacterium
CAGGGCAAATCGCAACGTGTTCCATAGCAGCAGCCTTCGATCGCGCAGCCGATACGGCCGACGGCATGGGCGAGCGCGAGCCCCGGACTCAGGCGGTTCAGCATTTCCACGAAGTCGATGTGCGCAATGCGGCAGTAGGGCGCTGCGAATACGAGAAATCCGATGAGACCTCCGTAAAAAACGAGGCCGTTGCCCAGGTGTTGAAGTTTCGCCAGGCTCCACGCCCCGCCCATCACAGCAACGATCGAAGCGAATCCGAAAACGACGATCTTCAATCGCGCAGACATCGAGGAAGCGGGGAAAAGCGGCGGTTTCTGACGCGCAAAATGAGCGAAGACGAGAATGAGAACGTAGGAGGCGAGCGCAAAAAAAAACTCGTAGTACGGAAAAGTCGTCACGTTTTTTGAGAGGGTTCCGAAGGGTTGCGCAGGGACTCGATCGCAAGCAGCACAACCGCCAATGAGATCGCCGAGTCCGCGATGTTGAAGACGGGCCAGTGACAGCCTGATCCGTCCTGATACGCAAAGAGCGGAATGCACTTGCCGTTCGCCGAAGGGTAGAACCAGTCGATGAAGTCGATGACGAATCCGAAGCGAAGGCGATCGATGAAGTTTCCGATCGCTCCTCCTAAAACGAGGCCCATTGCGATCGGTGCGAGCACTTGCCCGGGTTTGTAATGTCTGACGAGTGACCACCAAAGAATTCCGAGCACGGCGAGCGGCATCGCGATGAAGAAGCCAACGCGCACGCTGTCCGGAAGATTGCGCAGGACTCCGAAGGCCGCACCGTGGTTGTGCACGAGGGTCCAGCTGAACCAGCCGTCGAGGAAGGTAATGGATTGTCCCTCGTATTGGAGTTTTTCCAGCGCTAAATATTTTCCCCACTGATCTGTGGAAATGACAAAGGCGCCAAGGCAGAGAATAATAGCGTAAATGCGGGACATCTTTATGAATGTATTCTCTTGGGAGCCCAAGAGCAAGAGGGCGACGTGATCGACGAGCCCGAAGAAAGCCCGGAACTCTGGACACGTCTCGAACGGCTGCGCCAGATCTTTCTCGGACGCGAAGATGCGAAGGGCCCCGCGCCCGCTTACTGGAAAGACGGCGGAGATCTTGCGGCCTACGATGCGACCTTCGCACGACGAATCGCGGTGAAGTGGGACCGCGTGCTGGACTCGGTCGAAGAGGATTTGCGCGCGCGCGGTCCGCGGACCTGGTTCGACTGGGGCTGCGGTTCGGGTGTCGCTTCGGAGCGTCTCTTGGAACGCGGTCTGCTCGACAAAAGTCTTCTCTGGGATCACTCGGCGCTTGCGCGCGGGTGGACGGCCGAGAAGCTTAAGACTCTTGGCGTCAGCGACGTCGAAGCACTTGACCGCGACCGGGTGAGCTATGCCGGTAGCGGGGTGCTCTTAAGTCACGTGCTCAACGAAATGTCGCTCGGCGATAGGGGGGCGCTATTGAATCGTCTCGGAACGGCCGACGCCATTATCTGGGTCGAAGCGGGATCGAAGGCTACGAGTCGCAGACTTTCGGAATGCCGTAATATTTTGCTGAGGCGCAATCCGGAATTTAAAGTCTGGAGCCCGTGCCCTCATGCCGGTGCGTGCGGAATGATCACTCAGGACGAGCGCGCCAACGACTGGTGTCATTTCTTCGCGGACGCTCCGGGCGAGTTCCACCAGAGCGCATTCTGGCGCGAATTCTCCTCCAAAATGGGCATCGATCTGCGTTCGCTTCCCTTCAGCACCATCGTGCTTTCGAAACAGGCGTCGGTCGGCGCCGATATTTCGGATCGTCACCGGATCGTGGGGACTCCGCGCGTCTACAAGGGCTATCTCAAACTGCAAACCTGTCATGGACGAGAAGGCGTCGGGGAGTATAATCTTCCCCAACGCGCGGATAAGCAGCTTTTCAAACAGCTTTCCGACCCGCCTTCGATGGCGATAGCGAGCTTCGAGCTCGACGCGGAAAAAAAGAAAATTACGGCAGGTAAGGTAGATTGAAATGACTTCGCAAAGATTTTTTCCTGAGTACGGTGGCGACTATTCCTTCTCGGCATTCGAAGAGAAGGTCATGGGCTATTGGAACGCGGGCGGAATTTTCAAGCGCTCGCTCGAGAACTCCACATCGAAGCCACAGTATTTCTTCTACGACGGCCCGCAGTTCGCGACCGGTCTTCCGCACTACGGACACCTCGTCGGCGGCACGATCAAAGACATCGTTCCGCGCTACTGGTCTATGCGCGGCTATCACGTTCCGCGTCGCTTCGGCTGGGACTGCCACGGTCTTCCGGTGGAATTCGAAATAGAAAAATCCCTGAACCTTAAAGGTTCGCTCGACATCATCGACTTCGGCATCGCTAAGTTCAACGAAGCTTGCCGCGAGATCGTGCTCCGCTACACCCAAGACTGGCGCAAAGTCGTGGAGCGCATGGGGCGCTGGGTGGACATGGACAACGACTACAAGACCATGGACCCCAAGTTCATGGAATCGGTGTGGTGGGTCTTCAGCGAATTGTGGCGTAAAGGCCTCGTGTACCAAGGCAATAAAGTCGTTCCCTACTCCTGGCGTCTGACTGCCGCGCTTTCGAACTTCGAAGCCTCGCTCAATTACAAAGATGTGCAGGATCCCGCCATCACGGTCGTCCTTCCTCTTCTTGGGGAAAAATTCGCGAAGACGGGTCTCGCCGTATGGACGACAACTCCGTGGACCCTTCCCTCCAACCTTGCGGTCGCGATTCACGCCGACGCCAAGGTGGTGGACTACGGAATCTATAAACTCGAGAAGCCCCTAGAGAACCTCGAGTTTGCGGTCATCGCGAACGCCTTGGCGGAACGTGCGGGGCTCAAAGAAAAAGTGCGCGACGTTTCGTCGAGCGAATTGCTCGGCCAACACTACCAACCGCTTTTCACGACGTTCCAGGATGCCGAACGCCAGAAACAGAACGCGTTTCGCGTGATCGACGGGTCGAAGCTCGTCACGGCGACTGACGGTACGGGTCTCGTGCACATGGCGCCCGCTTTCGGCGAAGACGACTTTTACATCTGCAAAGCCGCGGGCATCGAGCTCGTGGACCCAACCGACGTCGAGTGCAAATTCACGTCGGATGTCGCGCGCGACGCGCGCCTGAAGGACGTCGTCGGCCTCTTCGTGAAGGATGCCGATAAGGCGATCATCAAGGTCCTCAAAGATTCGCATCGTCTGCTGAAACAAGAAACGCTTCAGCACAGCTATCCCTTCTGCTACCGCTCCGATCAACCCCTCATCTACAAAGCCATCTCGAGTTGGTACGTGAACGTCGAGAAGGTCAAAGAGCAGATGCTCAAAAACAACGCCGAGATCAATTGGGTCCCGGATCACATCCAGAGCGGACGTTTCGGCAAATGGCTTGAGAACGCGCGCGACTGGTGCGTGTCCCGCAATCGTTTCTGGGGCACGCCGATTCCGATCTGGGTGAACGAAAAAGATTCGAGCGATTGCATCGTCATCGGTTCGCGCGAAGAACTCGAAAAGTTTGCGGGCCGGCCGATGCCCGATCTCCATAAGCACTTCGTCGACGACATCGTCATCGAGCGCGACGGCAAACGCTATCGCCGCACGCCGGAAGTCTTGGACTGCTGGTTCGAATCGGGCTCGATGCCCTACGCGCAGGAGCACTATCCCTTCGAAAACAAAAAATCTTTCGAAGAAGCCTTCCCCGCGAACTTCATCGCCGAAGGTATCGATCAGACGCGCGGCTGGTTCTACACCCTCACCGTGCTCTCGACGGCACTCTTCGGCAAACCGGCCTTCAAGAACTGCATCGTCAACGGCATGGTCCTCGCGGAAGACGGCAAGAAGATGTCGAAGAGCCTCAAGAACTATCCTGACCCGAGCGAAGTCTTCAACAAGTACGGCGCGGACGCGCTTCGTCTCTATCTGATGCAGTCGCCCGCAACCCATGCCGAAGAACTGCGCTTCTCGGAGCGCGGCCTCGTCGAGCTCATGCGCGCCGTGATGATCCCGCTCTGGAACGCCTACAGTTTCTTTGCGTCCTACGCGAACATCGACGGGTGGAAACCCGAAGACGTTGCGCGTGCACCGGCCGTGAAGGATCGGCCGCGTCTCGATCAATGGATCCTCGCGCGCGTGAAAGAAGCCGAAGTCCAGATCCACGAGAAGATGCAGGCCTACCTCCTTTACGAAGTTGCGCCGATTCAGATCCAACTCGTCGACGACCTCACCAATTGGTACATCCGTCTCAACCGCGACCGTTTCTGGAGCGAGAATGACGCCGCGACCGAGTCCGATAAGCTCGCCGCTTACGCCACGCTCTGGACCGTGCTCGATCGGATGGCGATGCTCCTGGCCCCGAGCCTGCCCTTCATCTCTGAGACCATGCACGCCGCCCTTCGTGGTCTGAACGTGAACGCGCTCGCCGAGCATCCCACCGCCGTGAGCATCCACGAAAAAGATTACGGCGCCGTCGAAGGCGTGAAACTTTCGCCGACCGAAGAAAATATGATCCTCGAGACGGACCTCGCTAAGAAGGTCATCTTGCTGGGTCGCAGTCTGCGCGGCGAAGTGAAAATCGGACTCCGTCAGCCGCTCAAACTTTTGCGCGTCGCGGGACTCTCCGAGAATCAGCAAAAACATCTGAACGCCGTACGTGATCTCATCTGCCAAGAAGTGAACGTGAAATCTCTGGAGATGGTGAACAAGGCTTCGGATCTCGTCGAAGAAAGCGTGAAGCCGAACTTCCGCACGCTCGGAAAAAAAGCCGGCCCGAAAATGAAGGACCTGCAGAAAGAAATCCTCGCCTGGGGCGCAACTGAAATCGCGACCTTCGAGAAATCCAAGAAAGCGGTCGTGCTCGGAATCGAGTGCGGATCCGAGGACATCGAGATCGTGCGCAAAGCGAAGGACGGACGTTCCGCACAAGCGGGCTACGGTCTCGTCGCCGAACTCGATATCGAGCTCACGTCCGAACTTCTTTTCGAAGGCATGCAGCGTGAGATCGTTAACCGCGTTCAACAGCGCCGCAAGGAAATGCAGCTGCATCTCGCCGACCGTGTCGAAGTTTCTTGGAAAGCTCTCAAGGGTGAGCTTCTCACACAGGTTTTAAAACAAGAGACCGCGAAAGCGGGGCTTATCAGTTCCGAGACGCTCGCGGTGAAATTCGTAGAGAAGAATGTTTTCGACGACGGCACCACCGTAGACATCGGTGACGTCGGCAGCTTCGTTTTCGAGCTTCGAAAAGTCTGAGGCTTAGCGGGGACCGAGAAGGTAAGCGACCTGGAGTCCGATTCCGAGAGTCGTGGGATTGAGATAGGTGACAAGCTTCGGCGTAATCGTGACTTGATCCCAGTAAAAGCGCCAGCCCGCCGAAATTCCGTATTTGAATCCGCCGCTCGATATTTCGCTCGAAGAAGACGTATCGGCGCTGCGAACGGCCTTGAGCTTGGAGTATTCCACGAAGGGTTCAAACCCCAGAGCGTAGGGAAGAGAGATGAAGTCGTAGTATGCGCTTCCGCGCAGGGAGAAAGTGTAGAGCGGAACACTATCGTCTACGGAAATGCTGCCGTCGGAGACTTTCATTTTAACGTGGCCATAGCCGATCGATCCCAAGCCGCCGAAGTACCACCGATCGCTGCGTTGTTCGGCGCCGAAGCCCAGAGAATAGGTATAGGTGCTTGCACTGGTACCGGAGGTATCCGTGGAGCCTTCGGCTTTTTGCGAGAGGCGCGTGATGTCGCCCAAGAAATAACTGTGGCGGTCATGGAGCATAGCGGGATTCGTTCCGCCGTTCTTTTCTTCTTCGGCGGCGACGTTCCAAGTTTCTTCGCCTTCGAAACAGCTGCGTGCGGCCGCGAACATGAAGTTGCTGTCGCGACTCAGTTGGAAGAAGACGAGATCCGGCCGGCGGGGATTGATCGCGCCGACGACGTTACGACCGGCAGGTAAAGTGTCCTTGAAGTTGGCCCATTCGCCATTCTTGTCTCTAACTTTCATGGGGCAGGTCTTCACGAGCTTCATGATACGCGGAGCGCTGTCCGACCACGAGTCTTGAGCGAAGGACGGCGCCGCGATTCCCGCGATTGCCGAGACAAATACGAAGTTTCGAATCAACGAGCCGAGTCTCACCCGAGACATCATAAGAGAGTTTTTGCGAAGTGTCTTCACTTGCAAGCCTCGAGAACGGTGTCTCCTTTGAAGAGTTCCCAAACGGCCCGATGTCCCTCGATGTCGAAGACCTCAGGTGGAGGCGTCGTCGATACGGGTTTGTTCAGGCCGGCCGACGAGCGTTCGCAGCCGGTATCGGGATCGATGAGCTTCCAGCCGACACCAGGAACTTCAGGCCAGCTCCACTTCGATTCGCCGAGGAGGGGATCCTGCAGACGCGAGCGCACCCAGGCCGAGACGAGTGGTAGCGCGCCCGTGGCTCCGGTAAAGCGCGTGACTTTGTTGTCGTCGCGACCAACCCAACCGAGAAAGACGATGTCGGGCGACATCAGGGCGTACCACGAATCGCGTTGGTCGGAACTGGTGCCGGTTTTACCGGCCCACGTCTGTGTCAGCGGAATTTTGGAGCCGAGGGCCGCCGAGGTTCCACGACGGAGCGCGCCTTCTAGCGCCGCAAGTGCCAGTCTCGATCCGGCTTGTCCGTAAGGAATGTTGTCGACCGGCGACGACGGCGCGACGGCGGGGGCTACGACTTCCTCGAAATTGAGTTTGCAGTCCAGATCGGCGGCCGTCGTGGCGAGGCCGAGCGCGCGTCGCGTGAACCGCAAGTAAGCTTCCATCGTACGCCAGGGACTTTGCTCAACCGTGCCCAGAAGCGAGGCGGGAAGCGCACGTTCTTGCGGAAGCTTTAGGCCGAGAGCGCGAACCGGATCGAACTGATCCCAAAGAAGGCCGCTGGGATTTATGTCGAAAAAAATCCTCACGAAGGGAACGTTCAAGGATTTTTCAAGAATGTCGCGGACGTGAACTTTGCCGCGGAACTTGCGGTCGAAGTTCGAGGGGGACCACTTCCCGTGGGTGCCGTCGAAATTCCATTCGAGCGGTTGGTCGTCGACCAGTGTGGCGAGCGAGACTTTCGAATCGTTCAAGAGCGAGCCAAGCAATAGAGGTTTAATGAGCGAACCGATGGGTCTTTCGATCTGGCGGATGTGATCGAGTTGCGTGATCTGATAGTGGGTGCCGCCGACGTAACCGAGAATACGACACGTCTTGGGGTCCGCCGCCAGCAGAATGGCTTGCTGTTCGGGTTCCCAGCTTTGGCTCGTTTCAAGCAGAATTTTCTCGGCTTGTTCCTGAAGTCCGAGATCCAATGAAAGCGTGACTTCGAAAGCTTGCGAGAGCAGCGCCGCCTCGCCGCGTTCTTCTAGAAGTTTCTGGCGGAGAGCATCCATCACGTACGGAGCGCGGAAAGTGGTGATGAGGTTGTGACGGACGGGCAGCGGCTTCTTGATCGCTTCCTGGTACTCCGTCTCGAGAATCATCTTGCTCTCGAAAAGTTTGCCGAGCACGAAATTGCGACGCGTGAGCGCGCGTTCGGCATGTTTCCACGGCGAATAGAAACCGGGTCCTTTGACGAGTGCGGCGAGGAGGGCCATTTCGTGAAGTTCGAGTTGCTGCAGGGGCTTTCCGAAATAATAATCAGCCGCACGAGCGACGCCGTGGACTTCCACGGGTCCGAGTTGTCCGTAGTAGATCTCGTTCAGGTAGGATTCGAGAATCTCGTCTTTCGAGAACTTTTTCTCGACGAGCGCGGAGAGCACGAGTTCGGTGAGTTTTCGGCGAAGCGTCTTCTCGTTGCTCAGAAGAACGTTCTTCACGAGCTGCTGGGTGATCGTGCTCCCTCCTTGGGCATAGCGAAGCGTCTTGAGGTTGGTGACCATCGCGCGCAAGATTCCGGTGCTGTCGAAACCCCCGTGTCCCAAGAATCGAGGATCTTCCAGAGTGACGATGGACTGAAGAAGCAGAGGGGGAACTTGTGCAAGCTTTACGGGCTCGCGGTCTTCGAGACGCCCCGCAGAGATGGATCCCATCCATTTTTTCTCTCCGCTGACGGTGTCGCGAACCATCACCCGTACAGAGGAACGGTTATTCTCCTCGAGGATTCGATCTTTCAGAACTCCCGACCATTCCTGGTCGATACTCCAGACAAAGAAGATGACAGCTGCTGATATGGCCAGCAGGCCTCCGAGACACGTAGAAATAATGATTCCGGATCTTCGCACAACAATTTGATTTTATTACATATTTCAGCGAAGTCTACAGCGTCAAAAAACACGACGCGTTAAATGACCATATGTGGCCATATAGGGTCATTGACAGGATCTCAGTTGCCTTTTAATTCTTAGGGTGTTGAGTCAAGTCAGAAGAAACCTCTCAACGAAAGGGCTCGAGTCTCTGGCGTGTACTACCACTCCCCCGGTTTGCGCGTCAGGGCTCGAGACTGATTTCTAAGGGTCTTATGTCGAAAATTTTACTCAGCACAACCCTCCTTACTCTGTCGCTCCCAACCTTTGCAGCAAGCTTTGCTCTGAGCGGTAATTACCGTTTCGGGACAAACATGCTCGTGAATACCGACCTTGCCGACGGCAAGAAGTCCGGTGCCGGAAACACATCGAGCTTCCTCGAACAACGTTTCTTGCTTCGTCCGGATGTTCTTATCGACGAACACTTCACAGTGAAGAGCGAACTCAATTTACTTCAAGCCAACAGCATCAATGGCGCGAACCAGGTCCCTCCGTACTTCGGCGCCCCCCTCGATTCGAATACCTCGCAACAAGCGGGACAAGAACAGCTCGTCGTCAGCCAGCTCTATCTGAACTGGGCGTCGGACTGGGGCCTCTTCCGCTTTGGTCGCATTCCTAAGAGCTGGGGCCTTGGCCTTCTCTACGATGCGGGTGAAGACGCTTTCGACGATTACAAAACCGTACGCGACCGCGCGGACTTCCAAGCGATGCTGGGAAATCTTGGTCTCCGTTTCGCCTTCGAGAAAGGCGCGGAAAGCGTCTTGAACGGCGACTATGACGACATGGATACCTACGAGCTCGCGATCGACTACTCGAACGCGGACGGCAGCAGCAACGTCGGCATCCTCTACTCGCGCAACATCCGTTCGCAAAAAGTGGGCGGCCTGAATAGCTCGCACGACGTTTCTCTCTTCGCCAAAAAGACCTGGAACAAGTTCCAACTCGGCGCCGAGTTCGCGAGCATCGCCGAAGAACATCGCAACGCTTCGAGCGGTCTTCTCGCGCAAGCGGACATGAACCTCGGCAACTTCAGCATCGGTTACGATCTCGCGTACGCATCGGCTTCGAGCAATTCGTCCTTCAAGTTCAACCCGAACTATCGTCCCTTCATGTTCCTCTTCCGCCAGAGCCTCGGAACGAAGACTCCTTCGAACGAATTCCGCGGAGGACCCGGTGGACGCGGTGTCGGTAGTGACGTGACCGCGGACGGCAGCAGTGGCGCTTTAGTGAACAAGCTTCACGCGGCCTATCAGTTCTCCGGCTCGCAGCTCACGCTCGGCTCGGACCTCGGTTTCGCCAAGACCAACATCAAAGGCGCGAGCGGCGAAAACGGACTCGGCTTCGAGACGGATCTCTTCCTCTCCCACCAGTGGTACGAAAACTTCAAACTACAGTACGCCCTCGGACTTCTCGTTCCCGGCAAGGCCTACGGCAGCGACCCCAAGGCTGCTTGGGGCTTCGAGCTGAAGGGAGCTCTCAACTTCTAAACAATTTCTACGCTGTGGTAAGGGCCGGATATTCTTCGTGATCCGCAACTCGTACGACAACCGCATGACATCAGTGCTTTTACGGAGCACAGGCGTAGATCCCGGCCCCACAAGGGGTCGGGTTTTTTTTTGCCTCAATGCAGCACGAGCTGCGTCCGAGATGACGAAAACTTTATGAGTCTGAAGTTTTACAGTGCGAAGCGAGCGAACTAAGACTTTTTTAAGCCCCGCTTTTGGGGCATTGGGAGGAATCTATGAAAATTACCAAAATCCTTATGTCGGCCGTACTCGTCGGAGGTCTCGCAGGAGCATCCGTCTCGCAAGCCGCACAAACGCAGAACGCAAGCGCTCAGCAACTGTCGGCTGAAATCGCTCGCATCTCCATGACCGTTCATCAACTCGAGATCGGTCTCGCGGTTCAGAACGTCATCAACTGGCAAGTCGGCGAGTTCCACAACCTCACCATCAAGCTTTCGCTTCCCTTCCCTGGCACGGGCCACAAAGAAGTCGCTAAAGAAGACACCGCTCGCAACGCGATTTGGTACAACCAAGACATCGCGATCCTCGGCCAGAACCAAAAGGTCGAGACTCTGATGGACCGTGCTACCGGCAAAGTCCTCGAGCAGATCGTGAACGGTAAAAAAGAAGAAGTCAGCAACGACGACAAGATAGAAATCCTCGAGCAATACGAGAGCACCGTCGAAGTCCCTGCCGGCAAATTCGATTGCATGTACGTGAAGGCGAAAGTCACTTCCAAAGGGCAAACCCAAGAAATCGAAGCTTGGATCAACCCTATCGACGTCAACATGGACGGCATGCTCAAAGTTAAGCTCCAATCGCAAATGGGCCCCGTTGAAATGCTCCTCAAGGATTTCGGCAAGAAATAAGCTGAATGTTCCTAGGATCGTCAGATCTGAGAAGGGAAGCTCCGAAAGGATGCTTCCCTTTTTCTTTTGTCCTCAGTCTTCTGCTGTTTTTCGCTCCGGCTCTTGGCGCTCAGGAAGTCGACAGCAAGGTCTGGCTTGAAGCTCTCGAATATCTCACGAGCCACGGTGCCAGCGCCGAAACTGACACTCTTCGATCGGAAACCCTCAAGAAAAGACCGGACGATTTGGAAGTTGCCGAAGCCTTTCTCGAGGCACTTGTGGTCCGTAAGGACCGGCTACAGCTCAACTCTTACGTCCAAGCTCTCGTTGAAGCCAACGAGTGTCGAAGCAAAACGACGCACGCCAAAACATGCTCGGGTTTGCGTGTCCTTTGGAACGATCGCCTCGGAGGACTGCTTTTCTATGAGGCGAGTGCCCCCCGCTGGGAGAAGGCTCGACGGGCACTTGAGGCTGGAGATTGTCGCATCGCTCAAGCTGAACTAAAAGAGATCGAAGCGAGAGAAGGAATTTTTCCGGACCTTCTTTCCAAGAAGATTTTGGTGGCGCAGTGCTTGGGTGATACCGAGAGTGTGGTCGGCCTGAATCAGGATCTAGAAAAGCTGAGGTTTTAGTGGATTTTCATTCGATGCCGTTCTCCGTCATTCTTCTTTTCATCGTGAATGGCGGTTTGCTCAGCTTCTTCGTCATCTTCGCGCTCTTCATGTACCCGCACCGCCAAGTGAGCGATGAAACCAAAAATCGTCAGAAGAGTTTCGTGAGTAACGCGGTTTTCCGCGAGTACTGGTACACGGTCATTGGCCCCTTCAAGAAAAAACTCGTTGATTGGAATATCTCTCCCAACACGATCACGTTTTGGGGTTTCATTCTTTCGCTTGTCGCCGGATACTTTTTCTCGATCGGAGAATTTGGAACGGGCGGCTGGTTCGTAATTCTCGCCGCGACCTGCGACATCTACGACGGACAGCTCGCGCGCTTGCGTTCCATCAAGCTCAAGTCCGGAGCTTTCCTCGACTCCACTCTCGACCGCGTCGGCGAAGTGGGTATTTTTTACGGTCTCACGCGCTATTTCCGCAACGACGACCCTCTCTTCATCGTGATCTTTCTTGGCTTCGCCGCTTCGCAAGTCGTAAGCTACTCGCGTTCGCGCGCCGAAGGCCTCGGCTTCCCCGAGCTCGGACAACGCGGCTTTTTCCAACGTGCCGAGCGCATGATTGTGCTGTCGGTGTGCATGTCGATGGCACCGCTCTTGGAATATTTCTGGGGTTATGGAACCGAGATCGTTAAATTCGGGATCTATTTCATCTGTCTCGGTTCCACCTGGACCGCGATCACGCGCAGCACGGGAATTTTCCGTGGCATGCGTCGTGCCGAAAAAACTTCGTCTTAATCCCTCGAGGATTTATTCTTCGAAGACCGGATCCGTGTCCGTATTCGTGGAGTCCGAGTTCGTGTCGCCCTCGAACTTACCCGTTTCCTGATCCGTCGAGATCGAGACTTCTTTGAAGGTCTTGCGTGCGCGTCCATTGGTTTCGGCCCAGCGGTAAACAAGTCCAGCGCCTACGGAATGATACGACGGCGCGTGGGTTCCCATGAGCGAATAGGAATAATCAAAACTCAACGCGGTTTTTGCCGAGAGCCACAGCTCGACGTGGGGTTCGATGATCATCAGCCAAGGATTCGGTGAATAGGCGTAGTCGGAATTCGAGAACGCGTTCTTGATAGCTTGGGAGTCATTGTCGTTGGCAACGCCCGATCCCAGGGAGAAGTTGCCCTTCAGACGCAGCTCGAAATCCATTTTAGGGTTCACGATCCCGATCGATACATTGTAAGGCAATTCGGGCGCGTAGCCGTCGAGGCGTATCATATAGCCCAAATCTCCACGCAGACGCAGGTTTGCTCCGGCCCAGTATTCGGTGGTGACCAAGAGGCTCGCATCGATCTGCGCGTCGCCGGGAAGAATCGTATGTGTCTCGCTGGTTTTCTGCAGCTCCACCAATGTCGGGTTGCTGTAGGACGGAATCTTCGCCACCATAGCGAAGCCGAGCGAGGACCCGGGTTCGTCAAGCACGCGAAACTCCGCGAAGAGGGCTTGGTCGCCGAGCGTCGTCTGCTTGCGGTTCGACCCGTCATTTGATGCGGTCGCGAGCGTATCGAGCACGATACGCGCGCCGAGGCTCAGCTTGCGGTTGGGCTGGAACTCGGGCACGAACTCGTTGCGCAGAATTTTAAGGCTCGTATTGTTGTCGAGCGGATCGGTAAGGAGGCGCTCGGTGAAGTTCGCCTTGGAATTGATGATCGAGAAGCTGTAACCAAGATGGAAACTCTTGTCGGTAGGATAATGGTGAGTCGGAAAAATGGGACCGAGCTGCGCCGCTTCAGTCCTCGTGCACAAGAGGCTACAGGCAATCGAGAGCGAAAGGCAGCGCCATGCGAACGCACTTGATGCGACTTTTCTGACCTGAAACGATGCATATCTCAATTCGGCGGACCCCCAAGGACCGTTTCAGAAAGTCTATCAAGCTTTCATGGGGCGCGCCATCAACGAGCAACGAGCGCAGCAGCACTTTGAGAAACTCGGCATCACGCGTCGGAACCGCAGTGCCGATCCTGAAGAGCTTAAGCGAGAATTTCGCCCACGAGATCGGGGCCTGCGCGTTCGGTGATGCGCACGCGGACATACTGGCCTTTATTTGCTGAACCACGATTGATGATCGTGATGTTGTCGACGTCGGCCGCTTGGCCGTAGTGCCGCGACTTCAACAGCAAGGGCGTCTCGTCGTGGAATCCTTCGACCACGACTTCGATTTCCTTGCCGACCCATTTCTCGAGCTTCTCGTCGAGAACGCTTTGCTGAGCGGCATAGAGAACTTTTTGGCGGCGGTTTTTTTCGCGCGTGGTCACGTCGTCGGGATAGAGCTTCGCGGAACGGCTACCTTCTTCGTGGGAGTAAGTGAAGATACCGACTTGATCGAGAAGTCCTTCACCGACGAAGTCGACAAGTTTCTTGAACTGCTCTTTGGTTTCTCCGGGGAAACCGACCATGAGTGAAGTGCGCATGACGATCTCGGGAATTTCTTTCTTCAGACGTAAAAGCATATCGCGCATTTGCGATCCGGAAACTTTGCGGTTCATGCGGGCAAGCACGTCGTCGTCGATGTGCTGGAGAGGAACGTCGAGGTATTTGCAGATTTTTTCTTCGGTCTTAATGAGCTGGATGACGTCGTCGGAAAGCTGGTCGGGATAGACGTAGAAAAGTCGGATCCATTTGAGTTCCGGGATTTTCACGAGTTCGCGCAGGAGCGCCGCGAGCGAAGCGCCGTCCTTGCGATCCCGACCGTAGTCGGTGAGATCTTGGGCGATGAGGTTGAGTTCGCTAACACCCGTCGCGACGAGGTCTTTGGTTTCCTTGACGAGGGATTCGATCGCGCGCGAGCGCAGGGGTCCGCGTAGATCGGGGATCACGCAGAAGCTGCAGCGTTTCGCACAGCCTTCGGCGAGTTTCAGGTACGCCCGCCAGAAGGGCTGCGTGTTCACGCGGGGAAGATCGTAGTCTTTGAGGCGTTCGTGGTCGATGCGGATACCGTCGTAAGAACTCTTGTTCTCGACGAGGTCGATCTTCGTGAGTTCGTCGACAATCTTCGAGAAGCCGGCGGTTCCCATGACGAGATCGATCTCGGGAAGGGATTCTTTGAGCTCTCCGGGATAGCGTTCCGCGAGGCATCCCGCGACGATGAGTTTTTGGCAACGGCCCTTGTCGGGATCCTTAAAAGAAGCGGCTTCGATGATCGTTTCGACGCTTTCTTTCTTCGCTTTGTCGATGAAGCCGCAGGTGTTGACGACGATGACGTCGGCGTTCGCCGGATCGCCCGTGATGCCGTAGCCGTCTTTCTTCATCAGACCGAGCATGACTTCGGAGTCCACGAGATTGCGGGCGCAACCTAGAGAGATCATGTGGATGTTCTTCATCTTAATTTCCAACCTTTTCGACGCGCGAGTCTTTAGGATATTTGGGGACGAACTCGTCCGCGCTAATTTTCTGAAGTCTGACAACGTCGCTGATTTTCACGGTGGATTCGCCGCCGAGAGAATCGGCGATGAGTGCGGTACTGGGATAGTCCTTCAGCTGTTCGAAACTCAGTTCGACTTTCACGAGATCTTCGGAGCGCTTGGGTTCGAGAACCAAAGTGAGTTCCTTGTCGGTCACGCGCGAAGTAATTTTGAAAGATTTGAGAAGCGTCGCGCGCGTTTGGGGAGTGTAGGTCGGCAGTCCTTTGAGCAGGAAAAGGTACTTGTCGAGATCGAGATTTTTTACGTTGGAAAACTGCTGAACCACGGCTGCCGATTTGCGCCCCTTGGGATATTTCACGTACCACGCCTGTTTGCCATCGCTTACGAAATCGGAAAATTCGGAAGGACCGTTCAAGCTGAAGCGGAAACGATCGGGATAGGAGAAAACAAAATCTCCTTCGGAAAACTTCGTCGTACCGAGCGCAGTCGACATGTTGTTGTGCGTGAATTTCGCTTTCCAGTTACGAAGTTTTTCGTAGCGTTCGGAGAGACTCTTCAGGACGAGTTCCGATTGCGCGGAGATTTCATCAGCAGCTTTATCCGGTGCTTTTTCGATCGGTTTAGAGGCCTTTACGGGTGCTTGGGCAACGGCTCGGGGGCCGAAGAAATTCATGAGTAAAATCAGAGCTAAAGCGCATTTCATCAGGCGCGCATTCTCCACAATTAGAAGCGGGGCGTCAATCTGAATCCGGGGCGTGCCCCTACATGATGACGTCGCGAGGTTTTCCGGCGGCTCCAGGCTCACCGACAAAGCCTCTTTGCTCGAGCTGATCCATGATACGGGCTGCGCGGGTATAGCCGATCTGGAAACGACGTTGGATAAGCGAGGTCGAAACCTTACCTTTTTCTTTAGCAAATTCAAGGACATCGCTAAAGAGAACATCAACATCGGCTTGATCGTCGAGGCTCATCTCAGTCGCGTCGTCCTCGGGAGCCAGGATTTCTTCGCGGTAGGCAGGCTCGCCTTGTTCACGCCAGAAGTCGCAAACGCGCTCGATTTCCTCATCGGAAACATAGGACCCCTGCATACGCCGAAGCCCCATGGGACCCGCATTGGTGAAGAACATGTCGCCTCGACCGAGGAGCTGCTCGGCTCCCGAGCAATCGAGAACGATGCGGCTATCCGACGCCGAAGCCACGCGAAGCGCGGCGCGACTGGGGCAGTTGGATTTGATGAGACCGGTGACGACGTCGGCCGAAGGACGCTGGGTCGCCATGATGAGGTGGATGCCAGCGGCACGTGCGAGCTGCGAGAGACGAACAATCGATTGTTCGACGTCCTTCTTTGCCGTGAGCATGAGCTCGGCGAGCTCGTCGATAACGATGACGATGTAGGGAAACTGTTCCGCGTCTTCAACTTTTCCTTCGCCAATCTTCTTGTTGTAGGCCTCGAGGTTTTTCGCGGAAACTTTCTGCATCTGCAGGTAACGGCGCTTGGTTTCGCCGACGGCCCACTTGAGCGCTTGGCTCGCATCGGCGGGATCGTTCACGACAGGAAGAAGGAGATGTGGGATGTCTTCGAAGACCTTGAACTCGACGAGCTTCGGATCGACAACGATGAGTTTGAGTTGTTCGGGAGTGAAGCGGCAGAGTAGACCCGTGAGGATCGAGTTCACAAGAACCGACTTACCCATGTTGGTCGCGCCGCCGACGAGAAGGTGAGGCATACGAGCGAGATCTTCCGCGACGGGATTTCCTTCGGTATCGACACCGAAAACGAGAGGAAGCTTCATGTTCGAGACGCGGTCCTTGGTCGCTTCGAAGACGTCTTTCAGAACGATCTCTTGTTTCTGTGCATTGGGGACTTCGATACCCGCGACGCATTTGCCGGGGATCGGAGCGACGACGCGAACGCTCGATACTCCGAGAGTCATCGCGAGGTCGGTCTGCGCGGCGACGAGTTTGTTAACACGTACTCCGGGAGCAGGTTGGAACTCGTACATGGTGATGATGGGACCGGGAGAGACCTCGACGACTTCACCGTCGATGTCGAAGCTCTTCAGTGCGTTGGTGATGCGCTCCGCGGTGGCGAAGAGTTGCTCTTGGGTAGGTCCTTTGATTTTGGTCTTTGCGGTTTGAAGGAGCGAGAGAGGGGGAAGCTGCCAGTTCGTGACATCGTCGGCAGAGCGTCCGGACTTGGGACGAAGCTTCTCTTTTTCGGGCTTCTTTTCGCTCTTGCCCATACGGATCGTGGGCCGCGAGCTTTTTGAAGCTTCGTCGAGAGACTCTTCGCTTTCGTCGTCGGTCGCTTCGAGTTCTTCTTCGTCCTCGTCCTCATCTTCAGAAACTTCGGCTACAGCGCCCGCGAGTTTCGCATTTGCGGCCTTGGCGCTCAGGGGACTGCGTGCGAGGCGGATGCTCTTAACGTTGGTGAAGAGTGCGATGAAGGATGCAACAAATTTTGTAACGGCTTCAGCGGCGGCGGCCAGCAAGACGCCGCTTCGCGAGGGACGCTTGATCGGGGTCCCCGGCGTGGCGATCGTCGCTTCGGGACCGGCGCTAGTGACGATGTGATGAAGTGCGCGTGCAATGTGACGAAGACCGCGCAGCATGTGAAAGGGAAGTTCTTCCCACCACAGCATGCAGAAGAGCCAGGCCGCAAATACGATCAGGAAGTAGGAGCCGATTTTTCCGAAAAGAGGCAGGGTTGCTCCGGCGATTGCGATTCCGAAAAGTCCCTGCGGAGGGAAGCCGGTAGTTTTAGCCGAGACGTCGACGAGGTGAATGAGAAGATCGAGGGCGCAGATTGCGAGGGCTAGGCCGCCCCAGTCCCGAGTTTTGAAGACGGGGTCGTCTTTTTGTTCTTGGGTCATCCAGCGTATAACGGTACTGCCCCACAGCAGAGGCCAGCACCACGCGGCGTAGCCGAAGAGTTGATAGAAAATATCTGAGAACCAGGAGCCAAAATAACCGAGCACGTTCTGAGGTTCGAGCCAGGGCGAACTAAAAGTATTGAGGCTGGGATCCTGAGGATGATACGAACCGAGCGCGAGAATAAGCGCCAAACTTGCGAATGCGAAAAGACCGGCGGAACGCCAGCGGGAGCGAATTTCGGGTTCACGTTTATTGCGAATCAGTGCGGCCATTTAAGTTAGAAAAACCCTCTAATTCCAATATGTCATGGGCCTCTCCAAAGAGCCAGAGGCAGACTATTGACAGGGCGCGTGGCGAGCCGTAATCAAGGTTCAGGGCACTTATTCGTTCTTGCCCTCTTCAAAATCCCCCTTACAAACCAGGACCCGGAGGCAAATTTCTAAATGTCTGAATCTCAGGATAAGTCACAAAAGCGCAGTGGCGGCCGTTTTCATAAAGGCCGCCAAAAACCGAATCACTCCAAACGTAATAGTAACGAACCCATCAGCGAAAGCGGTGGCAACGTTTCTTTCGATACCGATCTTCCCCAAAACGCCCCTTCGAAGAGCGGGTCCTCATCTTCCTCATCTTCTGAGAATCAACAAAACGATGCCGGCCCGCAGCAACAGGCTTCGCAGAACTCAGGCAACAATCAGAATCAGAACCAAAATCACAATCAAGGCCAGCACCAAAATCATCAGCGATCGCGCCATGCGAACAACGCTCCGAACGCGGATCTCGGCGCTGCCGAAGAAGCGGAAGCACGCGAAGAAGCTCCTCGCCTCACCAAACCCATCGTCGAGCGCCTCAACATTCGCGAACTGCGCGAGATGCCGATTAAAGAACTCGTCGAACTGGCCGAGAAATATTACGTCGTCAACGCCTCCGGCCTTCGCCGTCAGGATCTGACCTTCACTCTTCTTCAGGCTCACGCGAAAGCGGGCGGTTCGATCTACGCCGAAGGCGTGCTTGAAATTCTTCCCGATGGTTTCGGTTTCCTGCGCTCCTCCGACTACAATTATTTCGCTAGCCCCGACGATATCTACGTCGGCCCCAGCCAAGTTCGCAAAAACTCGCTGCGTACGGGCGACACCGTCGGCGGATCGGTCCGCCCACCTAATCCCGGCGAGCGTTATTTCGCGCTGCTAAAACTCGATACCGTCAACAACGAAGACCCGAGCGTTGCTCGTCAGAAAATTCTCTTCGAGAACCTGACGCCCCTCTATCCGAACGAACGTTTCAACCTCGAGTTCGATCCGGGCAACATGACCACTCGCGTGATCGATCTCTTTGCGCCGATCGGCAAAGGCCAACGCGCGCTGATCGTCGCTCCTCCCAAGGCCGGTAAAACGGTGATGATGCAGGATCTGGCGAACGCCATTACCCGCAACCATCCTGAAGTTCACCTCATCGTTCTTCTCGTCGATGAACGTCCCGAGGAAGTCACCGACATGAAGCGCTCCGTAAAGGGGGAAGTCGTCTTCTCGACTTTCGACGAACCCGCTCAGCGTCACGTACAAGTGGCCGAGATGGTCATCGAAAAAGCCAAGCGTCTCGTCGAACACAAGAAAGACGTCGTCATCTTGCTCGACTCCATCACGCGTCTCGGCCGCGCTTACAACTCGGTCGTTCCCCCCTCGGGCAAAATCCTTTCCGGTGGTGTGGACTCCAACGCGCTTCAACGTCCGAAACGTTTCTTCGGAGCGGCTCGTAACATCGAGAACGGCGGATCGCTTACGATCATCGCTACGGCGCTGATCGATACCGGCAGCCGCATGGACGAAGTCATTTTCGAAGAATTCAAAGGTACGGGCAACAGCGAAATCGTGCTCGACCGCAAGCTCATGGAAAAACGTATCTTCCCTTGCATGGACGTCAATAAGTCCGGCACCCGCAAGGAAGATCTCCTCATTCCGAACGACACGCTTCAAAAGCTCTGGATCCTTCGCAAGGTCCTTTCGCCAATGAGCGCGGTCGACAGTATGGAATTCATGATCGACAAGCTCAAGCGTTTCAAGACGAACGAAGAGTTTATCGGCAACATGAACAGCTAAGGCACGATTCATGGCACACGTTCCACAAAAAGAAATGCTCGGACGGCTCGAAGAGTCGCTCAAGCATTTCAACTATCTTACGGAACAGGTCGTGCAACCCGAGACGCTCTCGCGCACCGACGTGTACCAACGGATCAGTAAGGAACGCGCGAAGCTCGAACCGATGGTCGTCGCCTATCAAACCTACGTCCAAAAACTGAAAAACTATAACGACTCCCGCGAGCTTCTCCAGCAGGAGAAAGACGCGGAAATGCGCGCGATGGCCCAGGAAGAAATCGGTCAGCTGGAGCCCCAGCTCGACGAAGAGCTCAAGCATCTGCAGATGCTCTTGCTGCCCAAAGATCCCAACGACGAAAAGAACACCGTCGTCGAAATTCGTGCGGGTGTTGGCGGCGACGAAGCCGGAATTTTCGCGGGCGATCTTTACCGGATGTACACGCGCTTCGCAGAATCCAAACGCTGGCGCACCGAACTCTTGAGTCTTTCGGAGGCGACCTCCGGGGGCTTTCGAGAAATTATTTTTCTTATCGAGGGCGAGGCCGTCTACAGTCGCATGAAGTTCGAAACCGGTGTGCACCGCGTACAGCGCGTGCCCAAGACCGAAGCGAGTGGACGCATTCACACGAGCACGGCGACGGTCGCAGTGCTTCCGGAAGCCGAAGAAGTCGACATTCAGATTCACCCCAACGATCTTCGCACCGACGTTTTCCGTGCGGGCGGCAACGGAGGCCAGTCGGTCAACACCACCGACTCCGCCGTGCGCCTCACGCACCTTCCGACGAACACCGTCGTCATTTGTCAGGACGAAAAGTCCCAGATCAAAAACAAAGCGAAGGCGATGAAGGTTCTGCTCACGCGCCTCTACGACAAGGCCTCGGCCGAACAGAACGCCGCGATTTCATCCGCGCGCCGTGCGCAGGTCGGGACCGGGATGCGCAACGAACGCATCCGCACTTATAATTTTCCGCAGGGTCGCGTGACCGATCACCGCATCGGTATGACCATTCAAAACGTCGATGCCGTCATGGGTGGCGACGTCGAGCCTTTTATCCGCGCGCTCGCAGACCATTACCAGACCCTTGCGCTCCGCGGAGAATCCCCGGACGCTGTCAGGATCCCCACCAGTGACGACGACGAGTGACGAAAAGTCCCTTCGCGATTTCGCGGACGGAATGGAGATGCTCGGCGAAAAGCACGAAGTGCGCTGGGTCCTCGACGAGATGCGCGCGCTCGGACGCGGGTTCGATTACCTGCACCACGTGCTCGAGCGTCGACGCGCGGGCGAGCCACTTGCTTACATCTTCGGGCACTGGGCGTTTCGCAATCACGAGTTCAAGGTTCGCAAGGGCACTCTGATCCCGAGACCGGAAACCGAGGAGCTCGTGGATTTGGTTTTGGAAAAGATGCGCGCCAAGAACAAAAGTTTTTCCGAATGGAAGATCGTCGACGCGGGCGCCGGGTCGGGCTGTCTGGGAATTTCGCTTTATCTCGAAGCCAAGAAAAGCCTCGGTCTGTTGGCTCAGCTCGCGCTCGTAGAAATTTCGGACTCTGCTATTTCGGTCCTCGAAGAGAATATAGCCGCGCTCGCACCGGATGCTAAGCTCTTTAAGGGTTCGTGGCTCGAGTGGCCGCCCGAAACGATCCAGGTTCTCGTCTCTAATCCTCCTTATATTTCCGGGATCGCTAGCGACAAACCTGACTTGAGCGTCGCAGAGTGGGAACCCCAAAACGCGCTGTTTCCCAAGGACCTCGCACAGTTTCCCGATGCGAGCGGTCCCTACCGCGAACTCGTCAAAATCGCCAATCATGTCGTCGAGCGCGGTGGCATTGCGGCGTTTGAACTCGGTGCAGCTCAGGCCGAGTGGATCGAAGGCTTCGTGAAAGACAACTACCCACTGTGGTCAGGTCACCTCGTCAAAGACATGTCGGGCAAGTCACGTTTCTGGATCATGCAAAGACTTTAAGATAGGAACTACTCATGGATAAATTCGTCATCAAAGGCCCCGTGAAACTCAAAGGTACGATTGAAGCCGGCGGCTCGAAGAACGCCGCTCTTCCGATCATGTTCGCGACGTTGCTTGCGGAAGGACGCCACTCGGTTCGCAATGTGCCGCGCTTGGCGGATATGGAATTTTCGCAGCGGATGCTTTTGCATTTCGGCTGCCCCGTCGAGCAACGTTTCCATAAAAATTTCGGCGCCGACTGGATGGTCGATGCCACTACGATTACCAGTAGCGAAGCTCCTTACGATTACGTCCGAAAAATGCGTGCGAGTTTCTTCTGCATGGGCCCTCTTCTGGCGCGCACCGGTCTCGCTCGCGTCTCGCTTCCAGGCGGCTGCGCGATCGGAGCACGTCCGATCGACCTTCACTTGATGGCTCTCGAGAAACTCGGCGCTGATATCGACCAACGCAACGGCTACGCCGAGGCTTCCTGCAAAGGACGCTTGCGCGGCGGCAAAGTTATTTTCCCGAAAGTTTCCGTCGGCGCGACCGAGAATGCCCTCATGGCGGCCGTGCTCGCGCAAGGTTCGAGCGTGATCGAGAATGCGGCCCGTGAGCCCGAGATCCAGTCGCTCGCGAAAGCATTGCGTGGAATGGGCGCGCAGATTTCGGGCGAAGGAACTTCGACCATCGAGATCCAAGGCGTCGAAAAACTGAAGCCCATGGATTTTGCGATTCCCCCGGACCGTATCGAAGTCGCGACCTACTTGATCGGGGCTCAAATGACCGGCGGCGACGTCACCGTCAAAGGCGCTTGCGCCGAAGATATGGAAGTCGTACTCGATCTGCTCGAACAGTCGGGTGCCAAGGTCGAACGCGGCTCGGACTTCGTGCGCGTGATCGGCTCGTCGAAGATTCTGCCCGTCGATGTCACCACAGCTCCCTTTCCCGGTTTTCCGACCGATGTTCAGGCCCAGTGGATCACCCTCATGACCCAGGCCGAGGGAGACAGCCTCGTCACTGAAACCATCTTCGAGAACCGTTTCATGCACGTTCCCGAGCTCGTTCGCATGGGTGCCGATCTGACCGTGAACGGCTCTTCGGTCCGCATTAAGGGCAAGCGCGGAACGCTCCATGGCGCTCCCGTCATGGCGACCGACCTCCGAGCCAGCGCCAGCCTGGTCTTGGCGGCCTGCGTTGCTGAAGGAGAGTCCCAAATTAAGCGGATCTACCATCTTGATCGCGGTTACGAGACCATGGAGCACAAGCTCGCTCAGCTCGGCGCCGAGGCCGACCGCCAAGTCGATTCCTAGACAAGCTTTAGCGTTGACGCCCCCCGGGACCCTATGCGATACCCAAGCCCTGATTCTTCAAAAGAAATGGGGTGATTTTTTAAATGCCAATCGTCAAAATCCGCGAAGGTGAGGGATTCGATTCCGCTATCCGCCGCTTCAAAAAGCAGTGTGAAAAAGCAGGCATTCTCACAGAAGTTCGTAAGCGCGAGCACTACGAAAAACCTTCTGTGAAGAAAAAACGCAAAGCTCTCGCAGCCGTTAAACGCCTCGAGAAGAAAAGCCGCCCCCCCCGTCCTCGATTCAAACCCGAGAACCGTTAATTCATCATTCGATAACAGACGCGCGTGGGTCCGGGCTTCAGTAAGCCCAGGGCCCACAAGCTTTTTTAAAGTCCAAAAAGTTTAAGGAGCGATGAATGTCACTCAAAGCCCAAATCCAAGCCACCGTCGTCGAAAGCATGAAAGCTCGCGACTCGAACAAGACCCAAGTCCTTCGCAACATCACCAGCGCCATCAAGAAAAAAGAAGTCGACGAGCGCAAAGAACTCACGGATGCCGAAGTCCTCAAGATCATCATGAACCTCGAGAAACAGGTTCGCGAAACTCTCGCACAAGCGCAGACCGCGAATCGTCCCGAGTCGATCCAAGAATGCGAATACGAAATCTCGGTCTTCAAGACCTTTCTTCCGCAAGCGCTCACCGAAGCGGAACTTCTTGCTGAGACCAAAGCCGCGCTCGCAACGCTCCAAGCCGCAGGTCAACTGCCCGCCGGTAACGCCGGTATGGGTGCGCTCATGAAGGCCACGATGGCTCGCGTCGGCGCTCGCGCCGAAGGCAAAGCCGTTCAAGCCGCCGTCAAAACCGTACTCGGTTAAGTCCGATTTTTTCCAGGGGGTACTCTACGCTTGCGTTCTCTTTCCGAGATCAAAGAAGAGATTAA
>JBDSDI010000244.1:0-5874 GCA_039920645.1 Bdellovibrionota bacterium
TGGGTGCGTACCAGGAGATTCTGGGAGACTTCCATAACCTCTTCGGCGACACCGACGCGGTCCACGTCTCCGTGACGGAGAATGGCTATACGATCGACCATGTCGTCGAAGGCGATTCCGTACGCGACGTCCTGGGCTACGTCGAATACGAGCGTCCTCAGCTCGTACGTCAGATCCGCAATGCGATCGAAAAAGCCCTCACGGCCAAATCGATCAGCCTAGAAGAGTCGAAACTGCTGATGCGCTATTACGAAGAGGGGCTTTCTGGGTACACTTACCTCGAGGGATCCTCGGAGGAGCGGAGCGAGGCCCCCCTAGACGGGCTCAAAAAAATCGGGCAGAAACAGATGGAAGCCATGAAATACTCGTCTTCCACCCCAGGGTCCCTTTAAATATGCCCGATCTGATCCTCGAAGCGAGCCGTATTCCCGTTGATCTCTCGAAGCCCGTAACCGGGTTTGATCTCTCCAAAGCTCACATGAAGGGCACGCGCGTTTACGCCATCAAAGTCGACGGCGTCGTGCGCGACCTTTCGCGCGAGATTCCTGCGGGCGCCAAGGAGATCCACCTCCTGACCGACAAAGATCCCGAGACCTTAGAAGTCGTACGCCACGGAACGGCTCACGTTCTCGCTCAGGCCGTTAAAGAGCTCGAGCCCGACACGCAAGTCACTATCGGTCCCGTTATCGAAAATGGATTCTTCTACGATTTCTCGCGCAAAGAGCCCTGGAAAGAAGAAGACCTCGCGAATCTCGAGAAAAAGATGGCCCATCTCATCAAGTCCGGCCATCCGGTCAAACGCGAAGAATGGCCCGTCGCTAAAGCAATCGAGTTCTTCAAGGGACTCGGCGAACTCTACAAAGTCGAGATCATCGAAGACCTGATCAAGAACGAAGGCGCTACTGTCGTCTCGCTCTACACCCAAGGTGCTTTTACGGACCTCTGTCGAGGTCCGCACATTCCGAACACTTCACTCATTCCCGCCTTCAAGCTCACACACGTCGCGGGCGCGTACTGGCGCGGTGACGAGAAGAACGAGATGCTTACCCGCATCTATGGCACGGCCTTCCTCTCCAAGGAAGCATTGGCCGAGCACCTTCACCGCATCGAAGAAGCCAAGAAGCGTGACCACCGCCGTATCGGCGTCGAGCAGAAGCTCTTCAGTTTCCACTCCGAAGCTCCCGCATCGCCCTTCTTCCATCCGAACGGCGGCTTCATCTACGCTCAGCTCACGGATTACATCCGCAAGCTCAACCGCAAGTACGGATTCCAAGACGTTGTCACGCCCCTCATCATGGACGAGGCGCTCTGGAAACGCTCGGGCCACTGGGACCACTATAAAGAGAACATGTACTTCACCAAGGTCGACGAACGCGACTTCGCCGTGAAGCCCATGAACTGCCCCGGTCACTGCATGATTTTCTCCACGCACCGCCACTCCTACCGCGAGCTACCGTGGCGCGTCTCCGAGTTCGGCCGTGTGCACCGTCACGAGAGAAGCGGCGTCACCGCCGGACTCTTCCGCGTCCGCTCCTTCGTCCAAGATGATGCTCACATCATGTGCACCGAAGACCAGATCGAAAACGAGATCCTGAACATCCTCGAGATGATCAAGATCGTTTACACGACCTTCGGCTTCGAATACTTCGTCGAACTTTCTACGCGTCCCGCAAGCCGCATGGGCGACGACGCGACCTGGGATAAGGCCGAAGGCTCTTTGAAGAACGCTCTCGACCGCGCGGGTCTTGCTTACAAGCTGAACCCTGGTGATGGCGCCTTTTACGGTCCCAAGATTGACTGTCATCTGCGCGACTCCATCGGCCGCACTCATCAGTGCGGAACCATCCAGCTTGATTATCAGATGCCTCAGCGTTTCGAGCTCCAATACACTGGAGCGGATAACGTCAACCATACGCCCGTCATGATCCATCGTGCGATCATCGGCAGTTTGGAGCGCTTCTTCGGTATTTTGATCGAGCACGTGGCCGGCAAGTTTCCGCTCTGGCTCGCTCCTCAGCAGATTCAGATTCTCTCGATCGCAGACGAGGCGAAGGCCTTCTCCGAGAAACTTTACCAGGACCTCAAGGCCAAGGGCTACCGAGTCACTCTCGACGACTCGAACGATAAGCTCTCGGCTAAGATTAAAAAGTACCAGCCCGACAAGGCTCCTTATATGCTCATCGTGGGCGCAAAGGAAGCGGCGGACGGCGTGGTCAGCGTGCGAGACAGAGAAGGGCAGCAGCGCCAAGGCGTAACCCCTGCCATTCTCTTCGATGAGCTCGCCGAACAGATGAAAGTCGGACAGATCTGAGGCCTCAGGCCTCGAACCCTTGAAGGAGGATAGACCCATTAGCAATCCCAGCAGTCCCAGTAGCGGTGGTAACAGAGAAGGTGGCGGCGGAGGCGGTTTCAACCGCGATCGCAGACCCGACTCCAAAAATGCCCACATGATCAACCGTCAGATCCGCGCGTCTTATATTCGCGTGATCGGCAAAGACGGCGAACAGCTTGGTATCCTCGACACTCGCCAAGCGCGTGAGCTTGCAGAAGGCCTCGGTCTCGACCTCGTGATGATGTCGGCGACTTCCGATCCGCCCGTCTGCAAAATCATGGACTATGGCAAGTTCAAGTATGAGGAAAAGAAGAAGGCGCAAGTCGCTAAAAAGAAACAGGTTCACGTCGAAGTCAAAGAAGTTCAGCTTCGCCCCAAGACCGACGTTCATGACCTGACTCATAAAGCGAACTCGACCCTGAAGTTCCTCGAAGAAGGCAACAAGACCAAAGTTACGGTCTTCTACCGTGGCCGCGAACTTCAAAACCTTGCCCTCGGCTGGGAAACTCTTCAAGAGTTTGCGGCTCTCCTCCATGACCAAGCGGTCATCGAAGGCGGCCCCAAGATGGAAGGAAAGCGCCTCTGGGTGCTCTTCGCTCCACCGCCTCCCGGAAAGAAAGTCAGCCCGGGAGCGCTCGTGGCTCAGATCCCTTCGGGACCTCCTGCAGGCTATTCGGCTCCTCCGCCTCCACAACGCCGCCCCGGTACTTTCCGCAGGTAAGACCAAGGGCCCGAATTTATGAAATAAGTCTTGTCTCCACGGGTTTGCCGTGGCAAGACTTTGGACTTTGCTAAAGGAGAATTCGTCAGATGCCAAAAGTTAAGACGCACTCAGGCGCTAAGAAGCGCATGTCGAAGACCGCTTCGGGTAAGATTAAGTTCGTTAAGCCCGGCCGTCGCCACAACACAGGACACAACTCCGAGAAACAGACGCGTCGTCTGCGCGGAGCTGCTTACATCTTCGAAGGCATGGTACGTCGTATCAGCCGTCTCCTCCCTAACGGTTAATAGAAGGATATTGAAAAATGGCACGCGCTAAAGGTGGAATTAAAACCCGTCGTCGTCACAAAAAAGTTCTGAAGATGACGGAAGGCTTCCGTAACTCGGCAAGCCGCTCGTACTCGAAAGCTTTCGAAGCTCTGAACCGCGCACTGAACTACGCTTTCCGCGACCGTAAGGTGAAGAAGCGTGACTTCCGTAACCTGTGGGTTCAGCGTATCAACGCTGCCGTCCGCAACGAAGGCTCGACCTACTCGACCTTCATCGCAGGTCTGAAAGCTAAGAAGGTCGAGCTCGACCGTAAGGTCCTCTCGGACATCGCTCTGCAAGACCCGAAGTCTTTCCAGACGATCGTTCAGCTTACGAAATAGTGCCGGAGCGGCAAAAGGTGCTCTTTGGAGCACGTTTTGAAGCCCGAGCATCTCGCGACAAAGCGATTATCAAAACCCCGATGCTTCACGGCATCGGGGTTTTTTCGTTGTGTGCGCCTCGAAAAACAAGTCCTTAGGCTCTATAACTGACGAGCCATGAGTATCGAGAATTTGCTGCAATCGTTGAATGATCTCGAACTGAAATCGAGCGTCGAACTCGGCGCCATCGATGCTCCCGAAGCGCTCGAAAAATTTCGCGTCGAGTGGCTCGGAAAAAAAGGTCACCTCACCGAAGTCATGAAGACGATGGGCCAGCTCAGCGCCGACGATCGCCCGAAAGTCGGAAGCCGCGCCAACGAAGTGCGCGCAAAAATCCAAGAGTCGCTCGACACTCTCACGAAAGATCTTCAGAAAAAAGAATGGTCGAAGCGTCTCGAGTCTGAGCGCATCGACGTGACGCTTTCCGGGCGCGAAACATCCGGAAATTTCGAACATCCCGTGCGCACGACGATGGAAGAGCTCGTGCGCATTTTCGAGCAATGCGGTTTCATGCCGGAACTCGGCCCCGAAGTCGAACACGAGTTCTACAACTTCGACGCTCTCAACATTCCCGCGGCTCACCCTGCGCGCGCGTTGCAGGATACGTTCTACGTCAAAGGCTATCCGCAGATTGTACTGCGGACGCAAACATCTCCCGTGCAAGTGCGCACAATGCTCGCGCAGAAACCACCGATCCGCATGGTGTGTCCCGGACGCGTCTTCCGTGCCGACTACGACGCGACTCACTCGCCGATGTTCCACCAGATCGAAGGACTTCTGATCGACACCGACGTGCACATGGGCGACCTCAAGGGAATCCTCGCGACGATGATTCGCGATTTCTTCAAGGTTGAGCTCAAAGTGCGTCTGCGCCCGAGCTTCTTCCCGTTCACCGAACCTTCAGCAGAAATCGATATCCAATGTCCCTTCTGCGAAGGCAAGGGCTGCAAGACGTGCAAGAGCTCCGGCTGGGTCGAAATCGGCGGCTGCGGAATGGTGGATCCCGACGTCTTCAAAGTCTGCGGCATCGACAACGATAAATACAAAGGCTTCGCTTTCGGCATGGGCATCGAGCGCATGGCGATGCTCAAGTACGGTCTCGACGATCTGAGAACCTTCTACGAATCCGATCAAAAGTTTATCTTCCAATTCTCGAGGTGGAGATCATGAAAGTCTCACTGAAATGGCTCTCCGAATTTTTCCCTCACTCGAAAGCGGGGCAGGGCGTCGTCGACAAAGCTTCCGAGCTGCGTGAAAAACTTCCCTTCCTCGGTCTGGAGATCGGCGGAGTCCAGCGTCAGGGCGCAGACCTCGGCGGAGTTCGCGTCGCCGAGATCACGTCTTTCGAGAAGCATCCTCAGGCGGACCGGCTCAACGTCTGCCACGTTTCGCTCGGCGGCTCCGAGGCACCCCTGCAGATCGTGTGCGGCGCTCCGAACGTACGCCAGGGGATGCGCGTCGCGCTCGCCACTATAGGCAGCGTGCTGCCCGGTAATTTCGAAATCAAAGCTTCAAAGATTCGCGGCGTCGATTCCTCGGGCATGCTCTGCTCCGGAAAAGAACTCGCGCTGACGTCGGAGGGCGAGGGGATCCTCGATCTTCCTGCGACCTATAAACTCGGCTCCAAACTCGTCGAGGCCATGGGTCTTAACGATGAGATCTGGGAAGTCGAACTGACTCCCGATCGCGCCGACTGCCTCTCGCATCTCGGCATGGCCCGTGAAGTCGGTCGTCTCATTAATCAAAAACCCGAAATCCCCGAATTCGAAAATCTCGATGCGAGCCTCAAGGACGTCGCGCTCTTCAGCGTGGAAGTCCAAGCTCCCGAGGCGGCGCCGACCTACGCCGCACTTCTCTTCGAAGGCGTCGAACGCACTGAAACTCCCGCGTGGATGAAACAGCGCCTCGAAGCGCTCGGACATCGTTCGCACAATGCACTCGTCGATGTCACGAACTACGTCAACCAGGAGTTCGGACATCCGCTGCACGCCTTCGATGCCGATAAGATCAAAGGCTCGAAGATCATCGTGCGTTTCGCAAAACCCGGCGAGATGCTCGTGACCCTCGAAGGTCTCGAGCGCAAACTGCATCCCGAAGATCTCGTGATCGCCGATCTCGAGAAACCGCTCGCGC